>JBCCFC010000691.1:0-7335 GCA_039029935.1 Chloroflexota bacterium | reverse complement strand
TCCCAATTGGGCCTAGCCCTGTACCAAAGCCGATGACGGCAAACATGATGCCCAGCCCCAAACTACCATCAATGCCATAGACAAAGGTGGTTTTGGAGAGCGAGACATTGATGACTTGGATAGGGGAGAATAATAACATGGATACAAAGATTTTTTGGGTGGCAATCAAGAAGATATCGCGGTGTTGACTTAGATAGCGTACCCCTTGGGCGTAATCTTCATAGACTTGCCGAATACTTGCGGACGGCACTTCATCCATATTTTGCTTTGGTGTGTATACAACTTGAAAGATGAAATAGGCTGAGAGAAAGAAGGTCAACCCATCAATCACAAAGGCCGTGTAGACGCCAAACCAGCCTGCGACAAGTCCGCCCATTGCTGCACCGAAGGCCAGCATTACCGACCACGTGGCCGAGGAGAGCGCGTTGGCTGTGCCCAATTCATCTGATGATACAATGTCAGGTAGCATTGCATCCCGCGTTGGATAAAAGAATCCACTGATAGCGAATTGGATAGCAATCAGCGTGAAAAGCAACCATATATCATTAACATCACGGACAAACAAAAAGCCGAACAACACAATGCCACGCAAAATGTCGGACAAAATGAGTATCGTCTTACGGTTAAAGCGATCCGCCATCACACCTACGATGGGGCTGACCAAAAAGGGGGCCAGCGATTGGATGACAAAGAGCCAGCCCACAGCGATACCTGACCCTGTGAGGATGGCAACCAGTGTGGCCGAGGCGATGACATTAAACCAGTCACCCAATAGGCTGACAATTTGTCCAAACCACAGATGACGAAAATTGGGATTCTGCCGCAGCAGATCCAGATAACCCACGGTGTTTTGTTGCATGTTATAGTTCAACTTTCAAATTTTGAGTTGTAGTCGTCCAGATTCATAGTGATAACTATCAACTGTCAACTATTAACTATCAACTGTTTTTATAGGGCTTTACTTTGTTCGACTCATACCGACTCATCAACTCCGGCTGTGCCAATTGTAGCCGACGAGGCGGTACACCCAAATTTAACGCCTCTAAATCGTCCACAACCATTTCACCAATCTCGTATAACCCTTCCGGTACACTGCCTGCTCGATGCGCCGATAAAATCGCATTCTCAGCAGTCCGAATTGGGTGATTGGGGTCTAATGGCTCTTGCGGAAAGACATCAATGGCTGCACGAAAACACCCTGCCAGCAACAGGTCTGTCAATGCATCAAAATCAACCACATGCGCGCGACTCATCAAAATCAGGGCGGCATCTGGCTGAATGCGCTCCAACTGTTCTCTGGAGAGCATGGCACGATTTTCACTACTAGGGACAGCGAGCACAAAGATGACTTTGGATGTTTCCAGCAGCGTCTCCAATGAAACGGGGTCAACGCCTTGTCTGCGCAAATACCCTTGGCTCACCCATGGATCATAGGCCGAAATTTTACAGCCAAAGGGTTTGAGCAATGGGTGTAGGGCGTTGGCAAGCCCACCATAGCCGATAAAGCCGACGGGTTTATCAAAGAGCATAAACATGTTCTCGCACCCCTGCCATTTATAGGTCTCATTGCCTGCGCGCATAGCACGGTCGCCAAGCGCAATCTCACGCCCTGCTGCCAACGCCATGCCCAAGGCCATTTCGGCCACTTGGCGACCAAAGGCGGGAGCAGATGTGGAGACACGGATGCGCTTGTCAAAACAGTAGTCATAATCAAATCCGAGTGGGAATCCCCCAGATACAGCCATAATCGCCCGTAGATTGGGTGCATGATAGAGTGCCTCACCATAACGCCAGTTGGCACAGACGACGGCATCAGCCTGAGTCAACGCCTCAGTTGCAAGGTCCAGCGGCATGGGATCGTCTTTGCCCCACACCACATCCACCAGGTTGTATAGCCGTTCTTTATCGGCAGGGGAAAAAATGGAATCAACTTTGCGAAAATGTGGATCGATAATGACATTGAGCTTGTTAGATAGTTTGTTAGACATGCTTTATAAACCTTTCTTTGACAATTTTGACGACTTCATCCGGATCACGCTGCCACCAATCGCGCTCGGAGAAAATTTCAACTTCACAGAACCCATCATAGCCAGCGGCTTCAACCAACTGACGAATCTGCGGAATATCAATCACCCCATCCCCCATCATGCCGCGATCCAGCCGCAGATCAACGGTATCCATCAGCCAATCACAGACATGAAAGGCCACAATGCGCCCCGCCGCCCGTTCAATTTCTTGCGCCAAATTTGGCTCCCACCACACATGGTAGACATCCAGCGCAATGCCCAACTCTGGCGTACTGTTTGGGTGGCCGCCAAGTTGCTCATACCAGTCGTTGGCCTGCCGCAGCGTTGTCAGGCACGAACGAATCGCACTTGTCATGGGATGAAGCGGCTCCAAGGCAAGCGTAACACCCGCTTTACGAGCATAGGGTATGATTTCATGTAGCCCATGCAAACAGCGATTGCGCGTTCCTTCAATATCCTTAGACCCTTCGGGCAAGCCACCCGCAACAAAGACAATACACTGCGCCCCAATCTCTGCCGCCTCGTCAATGACACGATGGTTTTCATCGAGACTTTTCTGAAAATCGACATCGTTGCTATCGGTGAGTAATCCACCAATACAATAGCCTGTCACCGTCATATCATGGTCCCGTAATAGTTTGGCCGCTGCGGTGACGCCGACCTCTCGAAGCTTGGCGTGTGACACAGCTATTCCATGCACCCCGTGTCGTGCATAGCCTGCAATGGCCTCTGGCAGTGACCATTGCATGAAGGTTGTGTATTGATTAATTGATAGCCGTTTTAAGTCGTTCATTGGCTTATATCCTTTGGTGCTTGTGTTGATGATGTTTTTAGTTCTCTATATCGGTTTAATTGGGTGGTAAATAAACCAGTCTCTCATCCTATTGGACCCATCTTGCGCGTCATGTTGATACTCACTGATAAATTGTTCATAGCATGATAGTATCATAACACATATGTGTTGAACGAGGTGCGTGAAACCAGTGAAAATGCTAAGTTAATTGACGAGATGCAAGAGTTACAGTAGAATGATTGGCGTAGCTATAGTGTTGTCCACGAATATATACTAGGGGGATACAAAACGATGAGTGTTTTAGAGAAAATAGAGCAAGAAGTTAAATACCCAATGACGGATAGTTTGTCCAATTATAAAGAGTCTAAAAAGTCGACACACAACACATCCAAATCGCACGGCGCAATGCGGCCTAAGATTGATATCGCCAAAAGTTTGATTTCTTATAATAAAGTAAACTCGAATGGTGCAAACAAAAATGGTGAGACACCTGTAGATACCAAGTCTGTGGAATCCGCATGGGACTATCATCCTGACTATCCATACCTCGAAAAGGGGATTAGCCCTGATGACCCCTACCGATATGGATGGCGTTATGTTAAACGGACGACGATTGATGGTTCAACTGTTTCGGAATTACAACCACTCACAAGGGAAGACTTCCTTTGCCCAGAAGAGGATGACAACAAGGTGCAAAACTACAAACACAAAAAAAATGGCCTTTATTTAGATACGGCTTGTGATAGACAATTAACCCATATGCCAAATCGAATCATACTCCAGGACACAAGAGTTGATTGGAGTACACCTGGTGTCAGCCCTTTTGACCCAGACGTGACAGTGATATTGGATGGTCACCTTGACCCGCTGGATAAAGGGACGTATGTTTCTGGCGAAGATGGTGACCTCCCCATCATGGTTGTTGAAATCACATCGCCTTCAACATGGGATCATGACTTTGATAGAAAGCCTTGGCTTTTACAGCAGGTTGAAGTGCCATACTATTTTGTCGTGAATACAATTAAACGAGCGGGAAACTTAGGTGCTTATGGATATGAACTGACACCAGAAGGCTATTATATAGGAACTCGACCCAATGACGATGGGTGGGTGTGGATGGAACCAGTTCAGTTATGGTTGACGCTTGAAGGGGATGATGTTCGATGCTATGATATAGATAGAAACCTTATTCTCGCCTATGTTGACTTGGCCGAGAGTGAAGCAGAACAGCGTAAACGGGCTGATGAAGCCAATGAACGTGCCGACGCCGCGGCTCGTCGCGCAGAGGAGGAGGCTCGTCGCGCAGAGGAGGAGGCTCGTCGCGCAGAGGAGGAGGCTCGTCGCGCAGCAGAAGCCGAGGCGCGTGCACAAACTGCCGATGCGGAAAATCAGCGGCTTCTTGCCTACCTCCGCTCTTTGGGAGTTGACCCTAGTGCCATCCCCACAGGCGAATAGCGAGGTTTTTCATGCAACTTACAGACTCGCAAATGCAAGCGTATATTGTCAACGGCTATGTCACCGTACAGACGGATTTCCCGCCCGACTTTCATGCTCACATCTATCAGCAGGCCGAAGAGATTATTGCCGTCAAAAATCCTTGGAATGATATCTATCCCATGATTCCTGAACTGGCCGCCGTTTTTGCGCATCCGACAGTTAGCGGTGTGTTGACCAGCATTCTCGGCCCCAACTACATCATGCACCCCCATCGCCACTGTCATCACAATCCGCCAGGGAGCCAAGCACAATCTAAGCACAAGGACAGCTATGAGGAAGATGAAAATGTCCATCATCATCGCACCCGCTGGGCAATGGGTTTTTACTACCCACAAGATGTCCCGCTGGAGATGGGACCAAGTGCTGTGCAGCCAACCACGCAGTATTACAATACCACACAGCGGGCCAATAACTGTCCCGAATTACCGCTCCCCGGCAAAGCAGGGACGGTGACGATTATCCACTATGATCTCTGGCATCGTGGCCTCGCCAACAGCACTGACACCAACCGCTATATGCTCAAATTCCTCTTTTGCCGCACAGAGGAACCACAATCTCCCTCTTGGCAGAGCCAGTCGCAAGCCTGGGCATCGCCGTCACATCTCAACCCACATCTCAACCCACCTCATCACCATGAGCAACTCTGGCAGTCCATGTGGCAGTGGCATATGGGGCAATCAATGCCACCACCGACGCAATCCCTAAACGGTCAAATGAACGATTATCTATCTCAATTAAGCAATAATTCGGTAGATGAAACCCAACGCGTTGATGCTGCCTATGCGCTGGGTAATATGGGTGAGGCCGTTGTCCCGCATTTGATGGACGCGCTGTATACGGAGGTGAAGACAACACATGCCGCCAACCTCACCAAAGAACACACCAACCCCAGCGAAACCTACACAGGCTATGCACTGGCGGCAGTAGGCGCACCTGCTGTCCCGGCTTTAACATCGGCACTCTCGGATGATGCCTGGTGGATGCGTGCTTGTGCCGCCGATATTCTGGGGGATATTGGGCTGGCAGCACAATCGTCGGTTCCGGCATTGACGGTGGCGATGAATGATTCCTCTATGTGGGTGCGACGCAATGCAGCGGAGGCGTTGGGCATCATGGGAAGCGGCGCAGCGAGTGCCGTCGATGTTCTGGCTGACACGATGATGCACGATGACAGTGATATGGTGCGCCATAATGCTGCCTTAGCCTTGGTCCGGCTTGGGGATAACGCAAGACCTGCTACATCAGTATTGCGTGAGGCCATAAACGACGAAAATTTATATGTGAGCGGTAATTCAAAAATTGCACTTGAGCGCATGGAGCGATAAGCCAAATGACCAGCAAAATACTATCAGACACAAGGCAAACCCTACTCGATATCAGCGGTCATCTTTCACCCAATGAGACCAACCCGCCCTATGTCAATCATGTTATGGAACTGAATGCCGAGAATGCCAGTCGTGTCGGCATGATATTTACTTTTGAGAAAGCGCAAGGCGGCACACAAATTTTTCCCTCGCTCTTTGCACCGGATGGCTTTCGTGGCTGTGCAATGGATCCCGTGACCATCGGTGAGGTAACGCTCGAATTATGGACAACACCCGTTGATGCCAGCGAAGGTGCGCTGATTGGTCCGCTATCCACTGGCGAATGGCGGGTACAGCTTGATGTGCAGGGGCTGGAGGAGGAAGTCGATTATCATGTTGTAATCTATGCTGAATTTGACGAGGCCGCTCGACATCGCACCTTGCCATCATACATGGTCTTCCCCGAAAACCACGTCGTGAAATCGGAGGCAGGTTGGTATAAAGGCGAACTTCATGCCCACTCCACCGAGAGCGATGGGGCTTGTGTTGTCGGTACAGTGATTCGTGCCGCCATCAACGCCCAACTCGATTTCTTTGCCCTGACCGAACATTTCACTACGAGCCAATGGCGCAAACTCATCCCCTATATGGAAGAGCCAATTGCGCTGCTGCGCTCGTGCGAAATCACCAGCCACAGAGGTCACGCCAACATGCACGGCTTGCAGGAATGGGTCGATGTGTTTGTGGATGATGCTATTACGGATAAAACGGCTTGGTCGATGAACGACGCTGCCGATGCGGTCCATGCACAGGGCGGTCTGTTCTGCGTCAATCATCCATTTAGCGGCGTACTTGGCTGGCGTGTCTTTGACTTTGACTGGTCCAAGGCTGATTTGATGGAACTCTATCACAACCTCGAAAATGCGAATAACACGTTGCATGTACCCCTATGGGACCGCCAACTGGCGATGGGTCATCGTGTTGTCGGTGTCGGTGGCACAGATAGCCATAATCCCTTTGAAGGGCTGCATAAATTGGGGCAAGTGGTCACATGGGTTTATGCTGATGAACTGAGCGAACGAGGCATTGTGGATGGATTACGACGTGGCCGTGTCTACGTCAGCCGTGCTGCCGAGGGAGCCTGTCCAGAGATGCGCTTTGTGGTGCGCAACGGTGCTGGCGATGTTGCAGAAATGTGGGAGACGATTGCTGCCAACGGTGAACCTGTGACGCTTGAGGTGCAGGTAAAAAGCGAGCAGCCGCTACGCCTCTTTGCCATGCGCGATGGCTACTTCTTGGATATGCTCGATGTGGATGGTGGTGATGAGTGGCGAACATATACCTTTACCGATACGCCCACACAGAAAACCTACTATCGTATTGAGTTGCACTCTGTGGCAACCAAGGATTATGAGGTGTATTTGAAGTTGCGTGATCATAAATCTGTGCGCGCGTTGAGTAATCCAGTGTGGGTAACGCCGTAAATATTTGTATAAGAAAGTGAGAAATAATGTTTCATTTTGATAGAATTACATTTGACCCAGATATTTTGGGTGGTAAAGCTTGTATCCGCGGGATGCGTATTACTGTGTCATTAATCGTGAATTTGATGGCAAACGGTATGATAAGCGATGAAATTGTTGAAGAATACCCTGATTTGGAACCGGAAGATATTTGTATTATAAGCTATATGGGCATGGATAGGTGTATAAAG
>JBCCFC010000690.1:0-7348 GCA_039029935.1 Chloroflexota bacterium | reverse complement strand
TTTGAATTTGAAAATCCCATAATGGATGATTCACTACAAGAGGCGAGTAAATTGTTTAATGTCACGTTTCCGAAACACGAGGAGGCATTCTTTGCATTTGCATAACCCATATCAACATAACCCATCTAAGCTCCCTGATGGAATCGAAACCGACTTCCCAGAAATGAGCCAACTCTGGCAAAAAAGTCTGGAGATCGCTTAATCACACACCAATCTGAACCAAACCAACAAGAATCAACCCAACAAGAATCAACCCAAACCTTAGCCCGCAGCGCAACCCTCCTCTCCATCGGCAACGCAGCCAGCCGCATCTTAGGGCTACTGCGTGAAGTCGTCATCGCCTACTTCTTTGGGGCCAGCGGTCAAGTCAGCGCATTCCGCGTTGCCAGCCAAGTACCGACACTTTTCTATGACTTTCTGGTCGGCGGCATGCTCAGTGCAGCACTGGTTCCCGTCCTCAGCGACTATGCTGGTCGTCAAGAGAAACGGGACTTTACGCGTCTTGCGGCTGTCCTGCTTAGTCTCTTTAGTGCAGTACTCGCCATTCTTGTCATCATCCTTGAAATCGCTGCCCCACAGGTGGCATGGTTACTCGCCGCTGGCTTGGATGAGTTTGATGCCACCCTCCTACCATTAACTGTTTCATTGATTCGATTGGTCGCCCCTGCTGTCTGGCTATTTAGCATGGCAGGTGTTTTAACCGCCATTCTCTATGCACGTCAGCGCTTCACCTATCCTGCGCTCGCCACTGCTATCTACAACACGGGTATTGTCATCTGCGCCCCACTCTTTGCCTCATCACTCGGTGTCACCAGCCTTGCCATCGGCATCCTCAGCGGCAGTCTTGCGCAGATGTTAGTGATGGCTTGGGACCTCTTTCGCACAGAACCAGAACTATGGCAACAACTGCGACGCACGTTCCTACGCTGGCAACATCCGGCATTGGCAAAAATTTTGGCATTGTACACACCCATCGCAGCAGGGCTGGTGGTCAGTGTCTTTCAGATTGGGCTGGATCGACGGCTTGCCAGCAGCACGGGCGAGCAAAGCATTGCGTGGATGGCAAATGCAACAACGTTACAACAGATGCCGCTTGGGTTGATCAGCGTTGCCATTGCACTGGCGGCACTACCGACGTTGAGCCAACATTTTTCACAAGGGAACGAAGATGCCTATCAGCAGACACTGATACGGGGACTGCGCATGGTGTTGTTACTCATCGCCCCCGCAGCCATCATGCTCTGGTGCATGGGGGCATCGATGACGAGAATGCTCTTTGAGCGTGGCGATTTTACCACGCAGGATACCCTACAAGTCACATTGGCGCTGGAAATCTATGTCGTCGGCATGATCTTTGCGGCCATTGACTTTCCGCTGAATTACGCATTTTATGCACGGAACAATACGATTTTGCCTGCCGTTGTGGGTGTAGTGAGTGTAGGTGTCTATATGCTAGTGGCCTACGGATTGCTAGAATCACTTGGCTATTTGGGATTGGTCTGGGCCGATTCTGCCAAGCAAGCGAGCCATGCTCTCATCATGCTCGGATTCATTCTGTGGCGGGCCAATCATGCTGGAGCAGGATTCCGGCGTGGGTTACGCGATGGATTGATCAAAATTAGTGTGAGTGCTGTGGCTATGTTGGGGGCAGTGTTGGCAATTCAGTCTATAAGCATGCCCGTGTATACAGGCTTGCTCCAGCAAGCGGATTCGAGCTTGTTTCGCTTTGTGGTGGACGCAGGGTATGTTGCTATTGTTTCTTTCATCGGCGTAGTGATCTATGGCATCGGGTTACAGTTATTAGGTGTCTCCGAAGTGGGTGCAATTCGTTCGCTATTGATTCAGCGGATAATTTCACCAATTCGCAAACTTCTGTTATCCTTATAGCAATCAAATTTGAATTTTAAACCGCAGAGTAGACAATATAAACAGAATGCTTTTATGGGCTTTTTTGTATGTTGCAAAAATTTTTGCGGTTGATTATAAGTAAAAAAGAGAATTATTATGGCAAAAACGAAAAAGAAAAAGTCAAGAGTACGAGGCGGTGCACGAGACTATAGCAGTCTCTATCGTGATGGTGGGCCGTCACCAGCACCAGCATCATCTGAAACCGAATCGAAATCTGTTAAGAAAGAGGAAGACACCGCTGCTCCGTCAAAAGCAGTGGAGACCGCACCTGCCAAATCAAGCGGCGTTGACTGGCAGAAGGACTATGGGCAGGTGGTCCAAGATTTGCGAACATTGATTGTTGTCTCGATTGCGCTGTTTATTGTAACCATTGGTGCTGGTTACCTCTTCTAGCAACCTGAGTTTCAACGCATTTTTATAACCGTGTAAGACTCCACTGAAAAAAGTCCGACTTCTGTAGAATTTGTTATTCGCTACCAATGGTAAGAAGTCGGACTTTTGTATCGGTTTGACCTTTTTTCAGCAGAGTCATGTAACAAAAAATAAGCGATGCATAGGTGAGTTAGGTTCAACTATGCATCGCTCTTTTCATTGATAGGAACCGATAAACCAGTAACACAGATTGATTATCTGTGACGCAGGTAGCCAACTAATCAATCTGCGATACTTTTATTGATAGGAACCGATAAACCAGTAACACAGATTGATTATCTGTGACGCAAGTAGTCAACCTGCGATACTGTCTTTCGTGACGCAGGTAACCAACCTGCGATACTGTCCTTTGGTGTGGCGTTGTGTTATGCCGGTCGAAACCAGTCTTTTGCCGGAACCATAATCAACCAGATACAGCTATGCAAGAACCAGCATAGCCAGAAATTCTCGGTATAGAGAAAGACGATGGATGTGGTGATTAAGGCAACAAAGAGGGCGAGCCGATAGGATGTCCGTATTGGATAGAGCAATAACTCAGGAAAGGCCAGAAATAGCGTACCAATGAGCGGTAAGGCCAAATAGCTTGTATTTACGATGACAGTGTCGGGCATGAGGCTGATTAACTCAGTGAAGACACTGCGCAGAAATGCCCAATGGAATTGCTGCGTCCCCTCGATCAAAATCCCAAGAATGAGAATGCCCCAATAGGGCTGGCTGCTATCCGTCACATTCTCTACAGGCCCCAGATGCCGCCATGTATGTGTATTTAGATGGCTTGCGGCTTCGTTTAACGGGGGCTTGCTTGATGGCACTGTTACGGGGCTGGCGGGGTTGGCAAGTGCTGTTGTGACACGCATGATGCCCAGTAGGACGATGATGGCAAAGGTGATGCCCAGCCCAAAGCGAAGACTGATCCACCAATCAATGGCGGTCAATCCCATTTTTTGTGGCGACAAACTGCCTGTCACCAGCCCAAGATAGGGGATCAGTAACCAGCGAGCCATGAGCCAGCGATGTTGGCTAACACTGCTAGAGAGCCGCATTAGCCAAGGAAGTGCAACGCCTAATAGGATGCTTATCAAGAGCCAACCTACTGGTGATTGCCAGCCAAATTGTAAAAATGATTGTTGGATGGTTTGAAATAATGTTTGAATGGAGTTAGTCATGAATCTTCGTCGTTTATTTATCCTCCTGTCGATAATTGCAATTATTGCGTTGGCCCGTCCACGCCGAACCTGGACAGAGGCCAAGCGTATCTATGACCAGCGTGACGCCGTGTGGGGAATGTTGGTGATTGTCATCGGCATCTATCTTTGCTATGGATTATATGGTCTATTCACTGATTATAACCTATCGACATGGCAGTCATTTTGGCCGACAGCTATTTTTTCCAATGAAGGGGAACCGGAGCCTGAATTGTTGCAGCAATAATCAGACTACGATTTCGGTAGACCAAAAAAGCCCATTGTACGCGCAAATGCAAGAAACTGCTTCCAATCACTGTGTAAAATGCCTTCTTTTTTCAATAAATCTTTGGCAGGTCCCGTAAACCCCTGTCGCGAAAAGTACCACTTTGTTACTTGCGCGTATTCCATGTTCGCTGCTGCATCTTTTGCATTGGTCAAAAAATCTTGAACGGTTGGTTTGGTAATCGGTTCCTGTGTATACTTTGCTTCGACAAACCATGCATTGATTGTTGTATCATCAATCTTCCATTCTGCTACCACATCAATTTCAATCGGCACCCCCTCTAGCACAATACCACCTCGTCGTTCAATACGTTTAAATTTAGGTAGTGTAATCTGCGTGGGCAGATTAAAATAGGTAGTGCCATCAATTATTTGTCCTTCAAATCCTCGCATCACCATGCGCGCATATAGCTCACCAATTTCACCCAAGGCGCGACGCAAATCACCTTTGATTTTTTTACATTCCTCTTCCCAATCTTTCAACACCTTCTCTGTATCAAAATCATCTAACTCGATGCTATGTTCATACTCAATATATCGACGCAACATGGGATCGCTAGGTCCTAAATATGAGCTAAGACCTGTTCGTTTGACGACATCCACCCAGCGCAGCTTCTCTAATGATTCGCGGACCTCCTTGACATCAACCTCCAACTCTTTGGCAATCGTTTTTACATCAACGCGTTTATCAGGGTACTTTGTCGCCCACAACATCACTCGTCGTGTCGTTGGGCCATCATTGAGCGCATCGACCGACTTTTCAAATTCTTCCTCATAATGCTGACGCAGCTTGCCATTCAAATCCGTCAACTCATAGAGGATAACTTTTTCCAGCGCATCTACGCTCGGATAATTGACACAATCAGGCGAGTAACTTGTCATCAAACAATGAACGCTATAAGGATAGCCGCCTGTAAATTGCCAGATTGCCTCGGCTATGGCTTCATCAACAGACCCACCACGTTCTTCCAGTTGTTCATGCTCACTTGTCCGAAAGACAAGATCATGGGTATCTTCTTTGGGCAAGGGAGGCAAATGCCAGTAATGAAATCGACCTGATAGCAGACCACCTAAAGCACGGTTGACCAAGAGCGAAACCGAGGAGCCTGACACCAGCATCGGTGCCCAGCGGGATTCAACGGCTCTTTGAAAATTGCCTGTAATATTACGCATCAAATCCTGTCGTGGATCGTATACATCGGTTAAGACTTGGAATTCGTCAACAATCATGGCGGTTGGTACTTCTTGAAAATAGGCTGTACGCCGAGGCATGTTGATTGCCCATGTTATAACACTATGGGGGATATGCTCTTTTAAGGCACCATCATAACTTTTAAACAACCCGAGTGCTACTTCATCTTTTTTTTGTGTTGCATAGTCTCGTAAGTCATCTAATGAAGTCGTACCAATGATACTGGGGTCATGGTATTGAAAGGCGAAATAGCAACCTAAATAGCCTTTAAAATATTCCTCGGCAAATTCATAGCTGGTGATGGATTCTTTGCGTTTTAGGTAGTGGGCAAAAGTAACATAAATAGGCATCACCTTTGTCTGTTGGAAGTAAAGTTGATTGAATAGTTTAACAAGAATAGAGGTCTTCCCTGTGCGGCGGCGTCCAATCAGCGCAATACTATTGCGTAGTTTGTGAGGTATACCAGTTCCCCATGACCAGAATAAATCAAACTCATATTCTCTATCTACAAATAATTCGTCTATAAATAAGTCAAAAAATTCTATTGATTCTCCCATTTTTATGCAATCCTTTTCACTTATCACACTAAAGCACATAACTGTTCAAACTGTTCAAACGCCTCATCCCATACACCATCATCAGCACTTGGCTCAAACGTCTGTTGCTCGACCGACGCACCAATCGCTGCGCGCCCCTCTTCCATTGATGATAGATGCCCCGTTGCAATTGCCTGCATCATCACGTTGCCCAACGCCGTCGCTTCTACAGGGCCTGTCACCACGGAGCGCTGGCAGGCATCCGCTGTGAACTGGCTGAGTAGCTGATTCTGGCTACCACCACCCACAATACGGATCGTGTCTAATTGTTTGCCACTCTCTGAACCAAGAATACGTTCCAATGCCTCTGTCGCCCACCGATAGCGCAAGGCCAAACTTTCTAGACAACAGCGTACAATCTGGCCGACACTCTCTGGTGCAGGTTGGTTGGTTTCTTTACAGTATGTCTGAATCGACTCAATCATGTTGTCTGGGTTGAGGAAGACAGGTGCATCGGGATCAACAATAGAACGGAATGACTCTACTGCCTTCGCTGCGGCCACCAACTCATCCCAACCATAGTCATTGCCGCCACGCGCCCAATGGCGTTGACATTCCTGCAACAGCCACAGCCCACCAATATTTTTGAGCAGGCGAATGGTCTGCGCCACGCCGCCTTCATTGGTAAAGTTGAGCGACGCCGTTGTCTCGTTGATGATAGGCTGTGGCACTTCCATGCCAATCAAGCTCCACGTACCGCTGCTGATATAGGCACTGCGGCTATCTAATCCTGGAATGCCCGCGACCGCACTACCCGTGTCATGACTACCAACGGCGATAACAGGAACTTCGCTGGTCAATCCCGTTTCGGCCATCACAGCAGGCAGAATCGGGCCAAGGTTGCTACCTGGCTCAATGATATTGGGAAAAATGTGTTCCGGTAGATTGAGCGGTTGTATCAGTTCGGTGGCCCAGCGGCGTTCCTGTGCATGAAGCATCTGTGTTGTTGACGCATTGGTATATTCAACGCCCTTTGTGCCTGTCAGCCAGAAGTTGATGAGGTCGGGTATCATCAGTAATGTATCCGCAGCGTCGAGCATAGGGTCGTTGTCAAAACGCATACTGGCAAGCTGATAGAGCGTGTTGATCTGCATAAACTGGATGCCCGTGATGTTAAAGATGGTTTCCTGTGGAATGATTTCAAAGACCTTCTCGACCATGCCATCACAGCGGTGGTCGCGGTATTGCACAGGATTGCCCAACAGTTGACCATATTTGTCGATTAGCCCGTAATCCACGCCCCATGTGTCAATGCCAAAGCTGGCGGGTGGCGTGTCATAGTGCGCTGAATATTTGGCAATGCCCGCTTGGATTTCGCTCCACGAATAGAGGATGTCCCATTGATTGACAGCATTGCGTTGATGTGCACTACGTTGGTGTGCGCTGTGCATAGCGGAGAGCGGAATTTGCACAGAACGCGTGGGAAAACGGTGTAGTTCTTCTAGTTCAAAACGTTCGCCGTCCCACTTGGCAAGTAGAACACGTCCGCTGCCCGCGCCGAGATCGGCTGCGATAAAATTTGTGGTTTTCATAGTTTCTCTCTTATATATTTGATTTCATCGTTACAAAAACATGATTATCATCAAACTGAAATATCGGTTCTGGATTCCCATTTTTTTTCATTTGTTCCTTGGCAATCGAAATGCCAACACCAAACCGCTGAACATACCCCAAGTTTTTCATCACCTCTGCAAGATGACTCGTACACAGTCAAATGGACGTCAAGCGCGACACTCCGGAATGGAGGGTAT
>JBCCFC010000689.1:0-7360 GCA_039029935.1 Chloroflexota bacterium | reverse complement strand
TTCTAAATATCTAAATAGAAAATTTAACCTCATTCAAATTATTATAATCTAATTGGGGTTAATTTTCTAAATACCCATTCAATCGCAAATTAAAAAGGGTGCGAAGTAAACTAGGTTTGTTTACCTTGCACCCTTTCTGATCGTTTTTGCGAAACCTACTTGACTTCAAAAATTGCTTCCACCTCAACCGAATAGTTATACGGAATCGTCATCCCCACCGCACTACGCGCATGACGACCATTGTCCCCAAAGACATCAAGGAACAGGTCACTACAGCCATGAATCACGTTCGGTGTATCATCAAAATCCTGCGCAACATTTACCATGCCTAGCACCTTGACGACACGCACGACATCATCCAAGCTGCCAATCAGCGAGTGAACAACCTCTAAGCAGCACAGCCCTGACATCTTTGCGGCCTCATAGCCCTTTTCAACACTGACATCGCGACCAACTTTGCCCTTGATCTCCTCACCGTGCCAGCGAGACACCTGCCCAGATGTATAGACCATATTGCCCACACGGACAGCCCCCATAAATTTACCTGTATCTAGTTCAATCGTTTCCAACTCATAGCCCATCTCGGCCAGTTTTGCAATGTATGACATTGATTCTCTCCTTATTATAGATTTTGTAATGATTGGCTCAAAAGGTAAAAGACAAAAATTGACTTTACTCTCGAAACGTTCATTTCGGGATGACTCGGTACTTCCTCGTACCTGCCATTAACAATTCATAAATTCACCAATTCAAGAATTAATTATTGTCTTCCAACCCCCGAATCCCATCCCAATCATACCACATATCATGATGCGGCTTGGTCTCCAACAGGTCATCCAAATTCTTACGCTTGAAATCATAAAGCACCGCCTGACGAATATTGGACGAGCGATTGTGTCCCGCTGAGTGGCCGATGCGATGATGCCAAAAGACAATATCGCCCGCCTTGCCGTGACAATCCATGTGTGGTTGTTGATTGAAGTAGGCAACGTCGTCGGGCAACTGCTCATTGGCATCATGTACGTATTGCGAGTTAAACGCATAGTAGAACCGCTTGTGACTACCCGGCCATACGGTGAACCCACCACCATCCGGCACAACATCAGCGATATAGCCAACCACACCCAAGTGAAATGGGTGGCGATCTACATGACACCCATACGGCCGCTCAGGTACATCCCCTTCTGGCATCATACAGTAGATGCCACGAATACGGTCTGGCTCTTGCAGCACACCCTTGCCTACCAACTGCTCTGCCATCGTCCACACGGATGGGTCTTTCGCCAACAGTCGCAGCATCCACTCCTCATGCCCCCGTTTGCGATACTTCCATGTAAACCCACGATACACCATATCGCGGTCATCAGATGTTTCTGTAAATGGACCGATCCATGTGGTGGGATCATCCCGACTCAGTTCTGCGGGTGCATCATCCCATAAACTTTCCCTCGCTTTTTCCATCAAGTCTTGGTTCAAGACATTGCGTTTAATCAGATATCCTTGGTCTCGAAAAAATCGAATCTCTTCGTCTGTAAGTTTAATCATCGTCAACCCCTTCCCGTGTTCCGTCCCCCTGTAATTGTAGCTGTGTGCTATTTAAGAAGTGATTTATATGTATAGTGTATGTTTGCTTGAATTTTTGTGCCAGCGATAGGTATTAACGCCTAGATCAATGCACAAAAAAAGCGTGATACAGTAATTGTACCACGCTTTTGACTTGTGTATAAGCTCTGTTTGTAATAGCCCACTTTCCGTAGGGCTATCGGTCGCATTTATCCACCCAGTGACGCTTGGAACAGGCCAAACCAGTAGCTTGGGAAAATACCTACGATGAGTGTACCAACAGCAGCGATGCCAACACCCAAGCGTAACATCGTGCCATCAATAATGGTTGTGGCAGATTCTTCGTCTGGATCACGTAGGTACATCGACATAATCACACGTAGGTAATAATATGCGCCAATTGCACTGTTCAAGACCGCAATCACAGCCAGCCAAGCCCAACCACCTTCAACCGCTGCTTGGAAGATGAAGAACTTCCCAAAGAATCCCGCCATTGGTGGCATACCACTAAGACCAAACATAAAGATTGCCATTGCCATCGCTAATAACGGATACTTAGAAGCAAGACCTCGTGCTCGATTCGCCAGCGTATCACGTTCGTGTGTGTCTTCGGTGACTTTCTCCAACATCATCACAACGGCAAATGCGCCAATGTTTGTGAATGCGTAGGAAAAGAGATAGAACAGAGCCGCATCCGCACCAAGAGTCGTTCCTGGTGTCAAGCCAACTAGAATATAGCCAGCGTGAGCAATACTAGAATAGGCCAGCAGTCGTTTGAGGCTTGTTTGACGTAGCGCGACCAAATTCCCCAGAGTCATCGTCAGGATGGCAAGCACAGCTAAAATCAATCCCCATGTCTCCTGATAATCAGGCAGAGCCACGACAAAGACACGAACAAAGGCGGCAAAGGTAGCCGTCTTTGTGCCAACGCTCATAAATGCTGTGATAGGCGTAGGCGCACCCTGGTAAACATCCGGCGTCCACATGTGGAATGGAACCAAGCTAACCTTGAAGCCAAAGCCAACGATCAACAGGGCAATACCGAACATTAACAACGTGATTTCGCCACCACCACTTGCTAACATAGCCGCAATCTGGTCGTATTGTGTGCTGCCTGTAGCTCCGTAAATGAGTGCTGCGCCATACACAAAGAATGCACTGGCAAATGCCCCCAACAGGAAGTATTTCATGCTCGCTTCTGAACTGCGCTCATTCTCACGGTGAAGCCCTGTCAGAATGTAGAGCGACAGCGAGAAAATCTCAAGAGCAATAAAGACAACGATGAGATCAGTTGCTGTGCCCATCATCATCATGCCAACCGCACAGAGCAACAGCAAGGCATAATATTCACCCTGCTTATTATTGATACGGCTGATGTAGCCCATACTCAGGCAGATAGTCAACCCCGTTGTCACCAGTACAATCAAGCGCACCCCAAAGGCAAAATTGTCTGAAATCGCTGCCGTCTGGAAGTAAGCAGGTGGTTGACTCCATTGTAGAAAGCAGAGCATTTCCGTAATGCCAACGCCAATAAGGGCGACCCAAGGCAGTGCAGAACGGTATGCAGGGCGGTCATTCTCACCGGAGCCATCACCGCCAAGGATGTCGACGAGCATCACCAAAACGGCGACCCCAACCAAGACCAGTTCTGGCAACAGAACACTCACATTCAAGTCAGATATACTCATGATACGTCACTCTCATGTCGGTATGTCGGTATTCGGTGGGTCGGTGTTCGGTGAGTCGTTACTGATGACTGACCTGCTGATGACTGACCTACTGATGACTGACCTACCGATTACTTTCATTTATGTTCAAGCACAATCGCCTGATCTGCTTGTTGAGCCGCCAGTGCTTCCACAGACGGATTAATCTTTTCTAGGAACAGATTTGGGAACAGACCAATCAGGAAGAAGAGAATGACCAATGGCAGTAACATGCCAATCTCTTTCAAATTCAAATCTGCCAAGTGGTCTGAATCATTTTCTGGGTTGGTCAGTGGTCCCTGTGCAATCTTGCGGAAGGCTATCAACAGATACCACGCCGCAAGAATCACACCCAATGCCCCAAGTACGGCGAATACTGGTTCATGTGCATACATACCGAGCAGAATCGTGAATTCACCGACAAAGCCATTCAAACCCGGCAAGCCTGCGCTGCTCATGGCAACAACTAAGAAGAATCCACAGTAAATGGGGACACTCTTCCACAAGCCACCAAAATCGTCCAACATTCGTGTATGGCGTCGTTCATAGAGAAGACCGACCATCAAGAACAATGCACCTGTGCTAAGGCCATGATTGACCATCTGTAGTACTGAACCGCTGTATCCTTGTGCATTGAAGGCGAAAATTCCCAACATTACATAGCCAAGATGCGCCACAGAACTGTAGGCCACCAAGGACTTGACATCCTTCTGCACCAATGCCACCAATGCGCCATACAGGATACCAATGACTGCTAGAATTGCAATATACGGTCCAAACGTCATGGATGCTTCTGGGAACAATGGAATGGCGATGCGTAGATAGCCATAGGTGCCCATTTTCAGCAGGACGCCCGCTAGAATAATCGAGCCAGCCGTTGGTGCTTGCACATGTGCGTCCGGCAACCATGTATGGAATGGGAACAGCGGTACTTTGACTGCCAAACCGATGGCAAAGCCCAGGAATGCCCACGTCTGTAACATGCTGCTGATGTTGGCACTTTGCAGTTCAACCAAATCAAATGTACCTGTTGCCATGTATACAGTGATGATAGCGACCAGCATGAGTGCCGAGCCAGCAAATGTGTACAAGAAGAACTTGGTCGCTGCATATGTTCGGTTTTCGCCACCCCATTTACCAATCAAGAAGTACATTGGGATGAGGCTAAACTCGAAGAAGACAAAGAAGAGCAGCAAGTCCAAGGCGCAGAAAACACCCAACATGGCTGTTTCCAGCAGGAGCATCAGTGACAGATATGGTCCCACACGGTCATGGACATACTCATTGCTAAAGAAAACGGCAATGGGCATGATGAGCGTTGTCAAGAGCACCAACAGAACACTGATGCCGTCTACACCCATGTGGTAGTAGATGCCAGCCTGTGGTAGCCAATCAGCTTTCTCCACAAACTGGGCTGCGGCTTGTCCATTTTCCCAGCCAAACCATAAGACAAGGCTAATGACAAACGTTAATAGTGTGACACCCAACGCCACCAGCTTTTTCAAGCGGTCATTGGGCAAAAACAGCAATGCAATTGCGCCAATGGCTGGTAGAAACGTAATTAATGATAATAACATTGTGTATTACCTTACTTGGTTTATGCGAACATGAAATAGACAACAACCACAACAACACCGACCAAAATACTCAGGGCGTAGTTGGGTATGATACCCGTTTGTAAGTAGCGCAGTCGCTCACCCGACATCTGCGATATCTGAGGAAGGCCATTGACCGCGCCATCAATAATCGTCTTATCAAAGAAACGAGCAAACCACTCTGATACGGCCAGAATTGGTCTGACAATGAACATGCCGTAAATCTCATCGACATACCACTTGTTGTGGAGCAATGGCTCAAACCGTTTCAGTGGTTCAGCCAGCTTATGTACCCAGTTCTCATTCATGCGGTAATAGGAGAACGCCATGATGACGCCAAAAACACCGATGATGAGGCTAAACATAATTGCCAGCAGTTCAAAGACCAATGATGGTACTTCGTGATGTCCCAGTGCAGGTTCCAACCAATATTCAAATGTCAGGACAAATGGAAGATTAAAGAACCCTGCAATCAGAGAGAAGAAGGCCAAAATTATGAGTGGAATCGTCATCAGTGGTGGACTTTCATGGGCATGGTCATAGACATGGTGATCACGTGGCTCACCCAAGAAGGGCACGATGAAGGAACGTGCGCTATAGAACGCTGTGAGCAGTGCTGTCACCAAGCCCACGATATATAGGAAAGGCGCATTGACCATTGCCCCAAGCAAAATTGCATCTTTTGAGAAGAAACCAGACATCAGTGGTAGACCAGCCAATGCCGCTGCACCCACGGCAAATGTTCTGAATGTCATTGGCATCTTATCTTTCAAGCCACCCATCTTGCGGATATCCAGTTCGCCATGTGTAGCGTGCATCACACTACCCGCTGCCAAGAAGAGCAGAGCCTTGAAGAAAGCGTGTGTCATCAGATGGAAGACAGCTGCACCATAGGCTCCAACGCCGACACCCAACATCATATAGCCAAGCTGTGAGACTGTTGAGTAGGCCAAAATCTTCTTCAAATCCACCTGCACAATGGCAATGGTTGCGGCAATCAGTGCTGTGAACGCGCCAATCCAAGCCGCTGTCATAGAAGCAGTTTCGGCGATGTGCCAGATAGCGTGTGTGCGAGCAATCATGTAAATACCCGCCGTGACCATTGTGGCCGCGTGAATCAGTGCCGAAACAGGTGTTGGACCCGCCATCGCATCTGGCAACCACACATACAGTGGAATCTGCGCACTTTTACCCGCTGCACCCAACAGTAGGGCAATACAAACAAGATTAGCGACACCAGCAAGCACCTCTGGATGATGATGGACTTCGTCAAAGACCTCTAGGAATGTCAGGCTACCAACGGTTGTCCACAGGGCCAACATGGCAACAATCATGCCAAAGTCACCAATGCGGTTGACCAAGAACGCTTTCTTACCAGCATCAGCATAGTAGCCATAGCTATCGTCTTTGCGGTCAAACCAGAAGCCGATGAGCAGGAATGAGGCCAATCCCACACCTTCCCAACCGACAAACATACCGACAAAGTTGTCGCTCAACACAAGGATGAGCATCGACAGGATGAAGAAGTTGAGGTAGATAAAGAAGCGACCAAAATTCTCATCATCTTCCATATAACTTGTGGAATAGATATGGATCAGCGAACCGACACCCGTGATGATCAACGTCATCGTGATGCTCAATGGATCGAGCAGCATTGCCGCTGCTACATGGAAGTCACCAATTTCGATCCAATTCCACAGATGAACAGTGATCACTCGGTCTTCGGCATGTAACCCCAGCATGTTGATCAGTAGACCGACCGCAACAAAGAATGAAGCAACTACTGCACCAGAGGCAATATACCCTTTAAGCTGTTTGGGTAGTAGATGACCAACTAATAAGTTGATGAGCGCACCTGCGGCTGGCAGTGCGAATAGGAGCCAAGCAATACTAAACATGGCGTTTCCCCAAAGTTTTAAGACTGTATTCGGTGTGACGATATTCGGTGCGACGATGTTCGGTGCGTCGGTATTCGGGTACGACCGATTACTGACCTACCAACCACTGACTTACTGACCACTGACCTACCGATTTACCTATCTAAAAGATTACCACTTTAATAGATTAATTTTATCAATATTTGTCGTATTTGTATGTCTTGTATGGGAAATCAGAATTGCCAACCCCACCGCAACTTCTGCCGCAGCAACGGCCATCACCATAAATACAAATATCTGCCCGTTTAAATTTCCCCACTGCCGGCTAAAGGCAATGAGCGTGAGATTGACACTATTAAGCATCATCTCCACACACATAAAGATAATGAATGCATTGCGGCGTGTCAGTACACCAATGGTACCAATGATAAAAATCATGCCGCTAAGAATAAGATAACTGCTTGTTGGAATCACTAAGATTTCCTTTCATCCTGTGTGATCTTGCAAAACTGATAATAATCGTTATCAACACATTGTACACAGTTTATATCATAATATCTATCGTACTTGTAGGTCATCGCTATTAGCGTGACAATCTTCTCATCGGGTTGCAAATCCC
>JBCCFC010000688.1:0-7362 GCA_039029935.1 Chloroflexota bacterium | reverse complement strand
TTGGCACGCAACAAGTCAATCTCAACAAAGTTTATATAGGAGTCCAAAAAATCCTGTCGTTTGGCTAAGTATCTATCGCGATTTTAACCTTTGTGCTTGTTGGCATGTGATAAGACCTCAATGACCGTAATCACCTCTCTGTCTGGCAGCGTTTCAATGGTGAGATACGCATATTCAAGTTTTTCAGCGTGAGGTAATTCGACCTCTAATGGTGTAACAGTCGCAGCATCTAAAACCGCTGCCGAACTTGCTCTCATAGCGGGTTGTTGACTACTCGAACGATTCCCAAATATTGCTACATCAGGATAACGTGGAGATTGACTTCCCGATGATTGTGCAATATATGTATGTGTTTCAATGCCAACAAAATAATGGGGGCGTAATAATGGCACAAGTTCATCACGTATCGCCACAATCAGCGTGTTGTGAACATTTTTCCATAGTCGGCTCTCTTCAAGCCAAGGGTTCATGCCCGGAAATGGGTAGGACATGGTTTACCTCCAAACAATAAAATACTACCGATGTCCATTATTTTCGACAGAAATGCCTAAAAGTCTGTCTGCCCACAATGCGTCTGCTCGACTAAGGGCTGGTTTAGGTGGCTTTGTATAGTCGAGTATCATATCGTGTATCATATCGTGTCTTGCAATCTCATACTCATCGCGTATGATTGTACCTAACTCTAACACGAGTTCTTTATCCTCTGGTAACAAAGGGATTGGCAATTGAGGAATTGGATTTCGAACATTAAAGGCATAGACAAATCCTTTGCTCATTTGTTGACTTCGCCTGATAAAAAGTCTGTAGTCTTTTTTAGATTGTGTGTCCGTATGAGGCATTGGACGGTTTGAGCGCAACAAATCAATTTCCACAAAATTTATACGTGAATTTAAATACTCGTTTCGTTTGGTTAGATACTGGTCACGGTTATCGCCAACTTTTTTGTTGGCATGGGAGAGTATCTCAATTACGGTGACGACTTCTCGATTAGGCAGTTTTTGAATTTTAAGGTATGAATACTCAAACTCCCCTTCAAGAGGCAAATCAACCTCTACGGGTGCAATAATGGACGGTTCTAATACAGACTGTTGCGTACTTTTTTGAGGCTGGTTTGTTTGTGATTGTCTGTTGATTGAATCGACATTTAGAATCGCAACATCTGGATACCTTGACGAAATGTTTGGCAAAATTTCGATATATGTATGTTTTTCAATGCCAATATAATAATTAGGGGGTAATTGTGGTGATAGCTTGTGGCGAATCGCAACGCTTAATGTATTGTGTACATCTTTCCATATAAACTCATCCTCAAGCCACGGATCCATCCCCGGAAACACATAGGCCATTAATAACCTCCTTTATTACGACAGAGAACATGGAGGTGTAGAGTTGAAGAGTTGAAGAGTTGAAAGGTTCCTCACTTCACCATCACCCCTACACCATCACACCCCTACATCCCTCAGCACTCTCGTCGGTAAACCTATCTCAATTTCCGCAACCGCTCCGCTGCCGCATCTAGCATATCATCTGTCTTGCAAAAACAGAAACGTGCCAGATTTGCCGTCATATGTTGATGTTCTGGGCTGTAAAATGCGCTCGGTGGGATGGCGGCGACACCGACCTCTTTGGTCAACCAACGGCAGAGGGCGAAGTCACGCAAGCCATCATCTTCACCGGCAGGCAGCTCAATGTTGCTTGTATCAGTCAGAATAAAGTAGGAGCCATCCGGTTGCATCGGTGTCAACCCTGCTTCACTTAACGCAGGCAGCAACTTATCTCGTTTCTCTTGGTACATCTGACGCAGCCATCTAAAATAGTCGGCTTCATGTGATTGTTCAAGTGCGATGGCAACCGCTTCTTGGAATGGCGTAGCAACGGTGAAGGGAATCCACTGATGCACTTGGACAATGGCTCGTGCCATGGGTGCAGACGTAATGGCCCAACCAATTTTCCAGCCCGTCACAGAATAAGTCTTGCCCGCGCTGCCCAACGTTACCGTCCGTTCCCACATGCCGGGCAGCGTGGCGATGCGTACATGATCAACCGGATTATCCAAATCCCCTTTTTCGCCATAAACCATCCACTCATAGACTTCATCGCTCAGGACATAGATGTCGTGTTCCTGCACCAGCGTGGCGATTTGGGTTAGTTCTTCTCGGTTGAAGACTTTGCCCACTGGATTGAGCGGTGTGTTGATGATCAGCAGACGGGTTTTGTCGGTGATGGCGGCGGTGAGTTCAGCCATATCCAACGTCCACTGGCTCGCACTGGTGGCACTATCATCAAATCTCAACGGCACATAGACGGGTGTGCCGCCTGCCATGATGACCGAGGCAGGATAGCTATCATAAAATGGCTCGATGAGAATCACCTCGTCCCCTGGTTCAACCAATGCTTGGATGGTGGCAAAGATGCCCTCAGTTGCGCCAACAGTGACGACAATTTCACTAAGAGGATTAAGCTCACGCTCGAACAGCGGGCTGTAGACATTGGCAAGTGCGTTGACCAATCGCGGATGCCCTTCGGTGCGTGTATATTGATTGAGTTCAGCATCAATGGCCTGTTTTGCGGCCTCTTTGATAAAATCCGGTGCGCCAAAATTGGGAAACCCTTGGCCGAGGTTCACAGCATTGTGCTTATTGGCGAGCGGTGTAAACTCTGCAAAAACGGTTGTGCCAAAGCCACGTACACGGCTGGCTGCTTGGAAAGTTGATGTTTTATTCATAGATTTATTGTGTTTTCTCCTCGTTTCGTACTTGAAGCATCGTGTCTGCTGCTTTAAAGACATTATCAGGAAACCGAACTGAATATGAAAAGTCTGGTTGAATTAAGTCAATTTCTTCTTGTGCTAACTCGGAGACTAAAAACTGCATCACATGCAATCTTTCTGTTCGTTTGAGTTTGCGTAATTCTGGCAATAGTTGGATTATTTCCATATAATTTGATTCCTTTGATAACGTTTTTGTTCGCTACAATGACACCATAATTCATACAATCTTATGTCCATTCATTATTCCACACTTTCCCCGCCCAAGCAAGTGTATCAACATTTCTCACACACTGGCGGTTCGCCCATTTTAAAAGTCAAAAAGAAATTTGTCTAGAATGCTTAAGTTTCTGCAAAAATTATTGTGATGGACATATGTTTGCATAAATTCTCACTTACCCATACAATAAAGCGATGTATCAACTATATTATCGCCGCCAACAAGGAGAAAACCGTTGAGCAACAAAGAAGAATCCAGTGGTGCATCCACAACACAATCAGACGAAAAAACAACCATCCCTCGTCATCCAATCGATCCCATCCTAAAGGAGATATTGGTCGAAGAGGTTGCATCCAAGTATGATGTTGGTTTGGAAACAGAGATTGAAGTCAGCCGTTTGCCACGCACGGTTGACGTGCTGTTGACCATCAAAAAGACACGTGAACGTCAACGAGTCGCTGCGGAAACGCCCTTTTTCTATGTCAAAAAGCAGAATCAAATCGAGTTCAAGGGCAAGAAAGACCGTCTCAGACCCAAAGACTATCATCGCATCTATGCGCGAAAACATCTACTGCTTTCCGAAAAAGATGTGAAGGCCAAAGAGATGACGGTCACGATTCTGTGTGCTGGCAAACCACGAGCGACAATTACCTATGCAGCGGAGTTGGGCTCACCGTTTGCATCGGTGGGTGATGGTGTGTATTTGCAAAAAGGCGTTCCGACTGTTTACTTGATTGTCATCAACCAATTGCTCATTGTGCCAAAGAATTACTTTTTGTTACTCTTTGCATCAGATAAACGGGAATTCCGTAAAGCATTGACACAGATGACGCGTGAAGAATTGCAGACGTATGTACGTTATGCCTATGCGGTGCGTCCGCATATGACAAGGGAGGTATTAAGTATGGCAGGTTTATTTAGTCGACTATCACAGGAAGATTTACAGTTTGTAGCGGATGATATTGGTGAGGATGTTGTTTTGCTGCTGCCACCTGAAAAACGGATGGCGGGATTATCACTCGAAGAGCGAGTAGCAGAGTTTGCACCGCAGGAGGTCATATCAAATTATGCGCCAGAGGAGCGGGTGGCAGGGCTTGCGCCAGAGGAGCGGGTGGCAGGGCTTGCGCCAGAGGAGCGGGTGGCAGGGCTTGCGCCAGAGGAGCGGGTGGCAGGGCTTGCGCCACAGGACCGCTTGGCAGGGCTTGCACCGCAGGATCTGCTAGAAAGTTTATCACCCGATTTTATTGAGACGTTGTTGAAGCATCAATCAGCGGTGAATGCCCAACAAGCAGGCGTAGAGAAGGTAGCTGGTCATGAGGGCGAGCCCGTGGGTACACCTGTCGAGATGCAGCATGTAGAGGGGAATCAGCGAGAAGCGGTGACACTAGATGAGATAGGTGCGTCTGTGGCTCGCGCTGAGAGTATGGATGTAGAAGCGGCAGCGGTCGAGGTGACAGTTGAGGATGACGAGGGGGATGCTGAAAATGGCAGGGTTATATAGTGGATTATCACCAGAGGATATAAAGTTTGTGGCCAAAGATATCGGTGATCAGGTGGTTTTATTTATGTCACCAGAAAGACGGATGGCAGGGTTATCACTAAAGGAACGGATGGCAGGGCTATCTATAAAGGAGCGGTTAGTAGAGCTATCACCAAAGGAACGGTTAGCAGGGTTATCCATAAAGGAGATATTGAGTGTCTTAACGCTAGAGGAGGCATCGGCTATATTCACAACTAAGGAGATAGTCGCAGGGTTTACACTGGAGGAGCGGTTGGCGGGACTTACACTAGAGGAACGGTTGGCGGGACTTACACTAGAGGAACGGTTAGCAGGACTTACACCCGAGGAGCAGTTAGCAGGGTTGCCGTTCGAGTTTGTTGAGACATGGTTTAAGAAGCAAACGGCGTTGAATGCACAAAAAGCGAGCGTTGAAGTGGAGGTTGGGACTCGTCACCAAGAGGGAGAGCCAAAAGGAAGTTCATGAACCACAGCGAAACCGTTAACTTTATCTGGAATTTAGCCAACATGCTGCGCGATGACTTTCGACGCAGCAAATATCCCGATGTCATCCTGCCCTTCACCGTGTTGCGGCGTATCGATCTGGTGATGTCACCGACGCGTGAGGCTGTGCGCAAACGCCATGCGCAGCTACAGGACAAGATTGCACCCGATGCGTTGGATCGTCAGCTACGGCGGGCGTCGGGCTTTGCCTTTTACAACACCAGTCGCTATGACTTTGACCGTCTCTATCAGGACGCGGACAATGTGGGCGACAATCTGCGGCTCTACATCAACGCCTTTAGCCCCAACATGCGTGAGGTGATCGAGATGTTCAACTTTGCCAACACCATCACACAGCTAGAGAACAGCAACCTGCTCTATCTGTTTGTGGGCGAGATGCGCAAGGCGGACCTGCACCCCGACCGGGTGAACAATACGCAGATGGGGACGATCTTTGAGGAGTTGATTCGCAAGTTTAACGAGGCCAGCAACGAGAATCCGGGGGAACACTTTACGCCGCCCGATGTGGTCATGCTTATGGCCGAGTTGTTGATGGCCGGGGATGATGACTTTATCGGTGTCCCCAAGCGCACGGTCACGGTCTATGATCCCTGTTGTGGCACGGGTGGCATGTTGATCCGTGCCAAGGAGCGCATCATGGTGCGCAACCCAGAGGCCAATGTGATTCTCTTTGGGCAGGAGGTCAACCCAGAGACCTATGCGGTTTGCAAGAGTGACCTTTACATGAAGAGCGAGGATGGGCGTGACGCCGACAACATTGCGCATGGCAGCACGTTGAGCGATGACCAGCACAGCGACAAACGCTTTAACTATCTGCTTGCCAATCCACCCTATGGCAAGGACTGGCGCAAGGATGCGGCGGTGGTGCAGACAGAGGCCAAGCGTTTGAACAGCCGCTTTAGTCCGGGGTTGCCACGCAGTAGCGATGGGCAGACGCTCTTTTTGTTGCAGATGGTGGCGCGGATGCAGGCGGGTGAAGGGGCGCATAGTCGCATGGCCGTCATCATGAATGGATCGCCGCTCTTTACAGGCGATGCGGGTAGTGGTGAGAGCGAGATTCGACGCTGGGTGCTGGAGAATGATTGGTTGGAGGCGATCATTGCCTTGCCAGAGCAGTTGTTTTACAACACGGGCATTGGCACCTATGTGTGGGTGTTGAGCAAGGACAAGCGTGTGAAACGGCAGGGTCAGGTGCAGTTGATCGACGCCACCACGCTGTGGGAGCCGATGCGCAAATCGTTGGGCGACAAACGACGGCAGATCAGCGATGGACACCTTGATGAGATTGTGGCGACCTTTTTGCACTTTGCCGACAAAACACACAGCAAGCTCTTTGCGACCACCGACTTTGGCTATCGCAAGATCAAGGTGGAGCGACCGTTGCGGCTCAACCTTGTGGTCAACGAGGAACGGTTGGCGCGCTTGCAGGCGAGCAGTGCCTTTACCAACTTGGTGGTGAGCAAGAAGCGCAATGAGGAGGCCAAACGGATTGATGAGGCGGCGGGGCGTACGCAACAGGCGGCTATCCTGAACCTGCTTGGCGATGCGGTGTTTCAGGGCGAAGACAGGCAGAGTGCAGATAAACAGGGCAAGACCTACATGGACCGCAGCCAATTTTTGGCCGATGTCAAGCAGGTGGCGCGGCGGGAGGGTATGAAATTGAGCGCGGCGCAGACCAAGATGCTCTGGCAGACGTTGGGTGAGCGTGATGAGATGGCCGAGATTTGCCGTGACAGCAAGGGCAATGCTGAACCGGACGCCGACCTGCGGGACTATGAGCGTGTGCCCCTCAATACACCCGTCGTTGAGTTCTTTGCGCGGGAAGTACTGCCCTATGTTGCCGATGCGTGGATTGATGAGGGCTTTGTGGATGACAGCGATGGGCAGGTCGGCAAGGTTGGCTATGAGATTAATTTTAATCGCTATTTTTATGTGTATGAGCCGCCGCGTGGGTTGGAGTCGATTGAGGCTGATATTCGGGGAAGTGAGGCGCGGATTGGGGCGTTGTTGGAGAAGGTTCAGATATTGAGCGAGGAGACAATTTAATGTCACATCAGACATACCATCTTCGCAAAAAAATAGGTATCGAATGGCTCGATTATATTCCTGAAAATTGGCGTGTAATTCGTCTTAAATTCAAATGTGATGTCAAGGCTCGACTTGGTTGGAAGGGACTGAAAGCTGCTGAGTATGTTAATGGTGGTTATCGTTTCCTATCGACCCCAAACATCAAAGCCACCGCTATTGATTACGAAAAGGTGAATTACATAACGGCTGAACGGTATTTTGAATCGCCCGAAATCATGCTACAAGAAGGGTTTGTACTCCTTGCAAAAGACGGCTCAACTCTGG
>JBCCFC010000687.1:0-7374 GCA_039029935.1 Chloroflexota bacterium | reverse complement strand
GGGTGCGGTGTAGGCGTTGATTGAACAGAATGATGGGAAGAGATAATGCAATGGTCTACATGTCTACTTTGTGAAAGGATGCAAACAGATTATACTTTGAGTTGAGTGAACGATATTGATTTGGATTGTATTGAGGACGGTGCATTATCTCTTCCCATCATTCTGTTCAATCAACGCCTACACCGCACCCCGCCCTATTTGATGACCCAAGTTAGGTCAAAGTACCCGTTCAGTCAGCACGCCCTCGTTTGGGTTGAGCCACGAGTTTGACCCGCACGAGGGCGTGCTAACTGAACGGATTGTGGGTAATTATTTATGTAGAATAGCCTTACTTGGTAGATTCAGAAACAGAATCGCATACATGACTGATAAATCTAGACCTATGAACCAGGCTGGCAAATTCTCTCGTCAGTCGTGTCAACACCCAAGTTCCCAAATTTTATCCGTTTTGGTACAATGAATTTGTTGTCAATAGTGGGACATCAAAAAATGGAAATTGTACAGATGAGATGGTCAGCTACACACACGTTAACAAATCAATATTGCGTATCCAAACGTTTAAGAGCAACGCTATTGACGCGCCCTTCAGTTTTGTCAATCTATTGCATAGCAACCCTGACCCTGATTTTGCTCACTGCCTGCAATATGCAACCCTCTACATCGGATAACCTCGCGAGACCAGGCACATCACAACTGAGTGGGCGCGTACTCATCTGGCATGGCTGGACAGGTGCGCAGGCATCCTTGCTGGATGAAATTCTCGATACCTTTAGCACAGAAATCCAGCCCAATGTTGTCATTGAACGACAGTCGTTTGCGGACATGGAGCAGATGCGCACACAGTTTCAGGCGGCAGCAAAGGGGGGACTGGGGCCAGATTTGATGATTGCACCCAGCGATTGGGTACGTCCGCTGGCGGAGGATGGCTATATTCTTGATATTGGTGCAAATGAGGCGATTGATTCTGCGGTATTAGAACAATTTATGCCCTCAGCAGTACAGACACTTCTCTACGAGAATCGTCTATATGGATTACCAACGTCTGTTGAAACAATGGTGCTCTATACCAATCAGCGACTGGTCAATGAACAGATGAAAGGGGCTGCAACCACGCTGGACGCACTTTTGCAACAGGCATATTCAGGTCATGTGATTGCGCTCAATACAACCTTTGACCGTGCATTTTGGGGCATTCAGGCATTTGGTGGAGACTTATTTGACACAACAGATACTGATATCACGGTTCTTAATGTGGATGCCCTGACAAGTGTGATGACCCGTACAGCGCAAGTGATTGGTGCGATAGATACTACAGCAGGGGATTCTGTAACAAGGCAGGTCATCTTGGAGAAGGGGGGCTTTGCCAATTGGCTCGACTGGTTGGAAGAAGCACGTGAGACACCAGGGATGATCTTGGATACCGATCAGGATTCATTGCGCAGTCGTTTTCTGGAGGGGTCGGTCGATTACTATATTGGTTCAACGGCAGAGTATCAACGTCTGCGTGATGCATTGATAGAGAACAGCGGCGATACCATTGGTGTTTCAACCTTACCAAGAGGTCCCGTCGGCAATGCAGGTCCCTTTTTGCGTACACAAGCGATCCTCTTTAACTCAGCATCCTCGAACAATCAGACCCAAATTGCCCTAAAACTCGCCCAATTTATCACCAATGCGGAGCAAAGTTCTATCTTGATGCGTCAAGTACAATATGTACCCGCCAACAATCGCGTCAGAGTCAACCCACGACTCCACCCCATCGTTGCTAGTTTTGTTGCCCAAGCACGCACTGCTGTCCCCTTACTCAATATCCCAGAGATGGATGCGGTGTTTGCCTTGGGCGATGATGCCTATGTCAGTGTCTTGGAAGGATTGGCACAGCCTGCGGAGGCCGCGTTTGCCACTACCCAAGCCATTAACACGACCAACGGGTTTGACATGAGTGAAAGCCAAGCGGCCAGTTGTACACAGGTGGGGACAATCGAATTGCTCAACAGTTGGGTGGATGAACAGCAGCATGCTTTACAGATGATTTTGCAACGATTTAGGCGTGAGTGTCCGGGGATTATTGTCAAGCCAACCTTTGTAGAGGAGTCTGAGCTATGGACATATTTACAAGGAGGCAATCCAGATGACAACGTTACATCGATAACAGATTACCATCCACACCTGATCATTGCACCCCACATCTGGTTAGAAACATTAATTCAGCAAGATCGAATCGCCAATATCAGTTCGTTGGTTGATGCTGAAATCCTCCAACGATATCGCCCGTTGACAGTTGATGCACTCAGGAATCAACCCGGCCATCAACCTAGACATCAACCAGTAGACAACGTACAGACATCAACGAATAACAGCTTGTATGGATTGCCGATTTCGTTAGAATTGGCTGCATTGTACTATAATAAGGGTCTGGTTGCGGAGCCAGCACGAACGCTGGATGATTTACTCACACAACAGAGTGAAAATATACCGATTGTGCTTGACAGCCGTTTTGGGGTTGCGTTTTGGGGCATTGGGACGGGTGGATTGAGTGAGGAAGAGAGCGTATTGGAACCAGCTACACCAGTCGATTCGGGCAACTTTGCGCAGTTAGAGCCAACATTGTTTGCGGCTTGGCTACGCTGGTTACAAGATGCGCAAAACAGGGTTGGTGTAGCCTTGCTCGATAATGAGGATGAGTTGCGCCAACGATTTCTCTTGAGCGAATCCGCCTATTATGTAGATACATCTGCTGCGATCAAAGCAATTTATGCAAGTCGAACACCGGAAACCATTGGCGTTACATCGCTACCCTCTGGTTCTCTAGGTGACGCAACCCCCTTAGCAACGGTAACAGCATTATACGTTGCAGCTCACATCCCAGACTTTCAGATGCAGCTTGCACTGCAATTTGCACAATTTATGACGGATACAGAGAGTCAGCTTGTTTTGATGAATACAGCCCAAGTTGTTCCCGCCAACAGTGCCTTGGATACCAGTGGCACAGACGGTGATGAGAATGTGGCGATTGCAGCCTTTGTGGAGCAGGCCAAAAGTGCTAAGTTGACACCAGACATGTCGACTTATGCACTTATGCAGCAGTATGGAACAGATGCCTATGTTGCTGTCTTGCAGGGGGGCACCCCACCAGAGGAGGCGGCAACAGCAGCAGTGACAGCCTTAGTTGAGGCGCAAGCAGTTCAAGAGGCAGATGTAGTGGAGTAGGATTTATATGGTCGTCCACTTGAGCAGACTGGTAGCTCGTAGGGCCTGACATATCAAGCCCCTACTATTGCATAAGTTGGGTTGCTCTGTATGTCAAGAAAACCGTCAATCATGACGTGTATCATCGCTTAAATGTAGGGTTGATGATGTCGGGTAATGAAAAGGAGTTGGGACTGATGTCAACAAATAAAAATTTATTTGAACGCCTGTTTGATGAGCAAGGGAATTTGATTCATTATCCCTATGAAGTCTTGTTTGGCGATGAAGAACCCGTTGTGGATATGTATATGCGTAAGACACGCGGGCGACTATGGCGACATCAATTTTTTATGCCCGACGGTGTGCGTGAAAGTGACGCCACCCATACGATCTATAATTTTGAATATAGTTTAAACGACGAGATTCCACTCATCCGCACAATGGCCTGTGGCATCTACTATCGCACCCACCAAGAGGTTGACGAAGAGGACCTACTCACAGTGATGGTCTTGGCAGATGCACCAGAGCAGGACATGTTGGCAGACCTAACCTATCAACCCACAGTATATCCAGGCATCTATGTGAGCAACGCCTCCATTTTTGTGGGGCAAATCATCATGGTTCTCAGTGAGTTGCGTAAATCATTTAACAACTGGTTTTTCAAGCTCATTGTGGAAGCCCATCGAGACCGCTGGGAACCCAAATTGCGGCGGCAGGAAGCCAAAGAGGCGAAGGCCAAGCGGTCAGGCAAATCATCTAAAGGTGGCTCTGGTCGTGGAAAGGCAGGCCGCGATACATCCAGCAACAAACATGTTCGAGATGATCACGATATCAGCAATGCCCCCAAGGGGATTCACGCACTTTATAGCGATGAAGAGATTGAGCCATTGACCTCGATTTCGTCGGACGAACTGATAGGCGAGTTGGAAGCGTATTTGGAGGCACAATTAGAGGATACGGAGGAAGGTAAGCCATCATGAGACAATCTCAAATAGTGACTGTGCCAGAAGTTGCGACACAACTCCCTTTATGGCTGAATCAAACAATGCCTTCGCGTCCACCGCTGTGGCTGAGAACGACCGAGAATTTCGAACCAGTTGCTGTTATCATTGAAACAGAAGCCTACAAGCAATCTCAGAAACAATCGTCGCTACTCTATCAATGGCAAATCGCCAATTTGGTGCAGTGGCTTGACCGCGTTGATAGCACTTGAGGGAATTTGATGGCAAATAAAAAAGCTTCACGTGAGGAACGTCGCCGCCAGCGGCAAGCACAAAAACGCCAACGAACGCTGATCACCATTGGTGCGATCATCCTGTTTGTTGGCTTTCTTAGTTATATGACCTTTCAACAATCGGGCAGTGTGGATGCCTTGCCCGCCGCATCTGTCCCTGATCCCACATTGGGTGTTGAAGAAACCGAAACGGGGAATGATACCGCAGCTAGTGATACCCCAGATAGTAATACTTCGGGTGCAACGAATCAACCAATTGTTGAGATTGTCGAATATGGTGACTTTGGGTGTCATGCTTGCCAATTGTGGCATGAGAGTGGCATTCGCGAGCGTATCCTGACAGACTACGGCGATCAAGTTCGCTTTGTTTGGCGTGACTTTCCTGTCATCACTGCCAATTCCCCCTTGGCCGCAGAGGCGGGGCATTGTGCAGGTGCGCAGGACAAGTTCTGGGAATATCACGACCATGTGTATGAGAACTTGGCTGGGCTACGTAAGAATCAGCTAGTGAACTATGCGAAAGATATTGGCCTTGATGAAGAGCAGTTTCAGATGTGTCTTGACCAAGGGTTGATGAAAGCCAAAGTGCAAAGCAATGAGCAACAGGCGCGCGCCATTGGGTTACGTGGTACACCAGGCTTTACGGTCAACGGTCGCCCGCTCTCCGGTCCACCGAGTTATGATACGTTGGCTTCGTTGATTCAATCGGCTGGTCAGTAGGTCGGTCGGGCAGTAGGTCGGTCGGACAGTAGGTCAGTGGGTCGGTCGGACAGTAGGTCGGTCGGACAGTAGGTCAGTGGGTCGGCCAGTCACCGGCTAAACGAATACCGACCCACCGAATACCGACCTCCTAAACCGATGCCGCCTGGGTCAATTTCCGGTCCAACCGCGATACCTCTTTCTGCTCCTTGAGTGAAGCCGTGATAAGTGCATTAAGCTGCTCTTCATCCGTGTCATATTGATCTTCAAACCGCAACATGACCTGTTCAAGGCTATCAACCGACCCCACCAATGTCACCCAATCACCCAGACGTAGGCGGGTGTACCCCTGTGAGATAAGCGTGTGTCCGTGACGGCCAATTGACAGAACCAAAACATCTAGCGGTAGATGTAGATCGCGCACGGCGACATTATGCAGATCGATATTACGCACTTCAATCTCGACCACATCCTGATCCGCTTCCATTCCCAACATGAGCGATACTGCGGCTGGTGAGCGCACAAAGTGATCAAGCATCCCCACAATGGCCGTATCAGGGTCCACAATTAATGCACCTAGTTCGTGGAACTTGTCGATATTGACGCGCTCATTCAAGCGCACCACCACCGTGTCAATCCCAAAGTGTTCATAGGCGATTTCAGCAATCTGATAGTTCTCATCATCCGAAAGCAAGGCAACAAAGGCTTCCGACTTATGGGCTTCCAACTGATGAAGGGATTCCAGACTCAGATCAGGAACATGAATGATGTCAATGTCCGCCGCAGACTGATCATCTGGGAGTGTGGTTGTTTCCTTCAATGTTGCCAATTTAACCAGCCAACCGTGACTTTGTAGTTGTCTTGCAAGGACAAGCGACTGGCCTTCTAGCCCAAAGATAATGGCGTCACGAATACCATCAAACTCATGGGGTTCGGCGCGCGGATGCGCTTCACCGACGCGATTGACAGCCGCCTTAAAGAGCAAGGGGCCAATGAGTTGACTGACAACAATCACCGAAATGACCATCGTCGCAAAGGCTGCTCCCCATTCAGGGAATCCACCCACAACTTCTTTAGCAAGCCCTAAACCAACACCAGCCTGCGTAACATAGGTCAACCATCCCAAGCGATTGTGCTGAGATGGGTCCCCAGCCGCCATACCGCCCAAATATGTGCCGACAAAGAGCGCAACCACACGGATAACAAGCAGGACAATTGTGATCGTCCAGGCCGAAACCAACACATCCAACGCCAACCCAGCCCCTGTCAAGGTGAAAAAGGCTACATAAATCAATGGGCTGACATCATGTAAAATTTGTAGAAACTCTTGGCGATGCTTGCTATAGTTGGTGATCATGAAGCTGGCAACCATACAGATCAACAGCGATTCCAGGTGAATGTCAAAGGGCAACAGGTCGTGGCTGATATTTTTGACAAGCGTGGACCCATAGAAGATGCCATATCCGGCAGCAAGAATGAGGGCCGTTTTAAGATAGGTATGCCATGCACTGGCGAGAATCAGTTCAAGTAGTTTGAACAGCACATAACCAATCGCAATGGAGAGCAGAATTTCGCCTGCCAACAATACGATAAAGAACAAGTCAAACCCACCACCTGAAGTCAACACATCGGCAATAGACTTGCTGATGGCGAACATGACAATCACAACAATGTCGATCACCATCGTCACGCCCAACACGGTTTGGGTGAACGGTCCTTTGGCACGCAACTCGTTGACAACGGCAATGGTCGATGAGGGCGAACAGGCGATAAGAATGGTTCCAGCCAGTAATGATACCGCCACACGGCTCATAGTGGGCATATCCTGCATAAAGGGAATAAAATCCGCCAAGAAAAAGACACCGATGGCAATAACTGGGGCACCCAACGCGCTGCCAATCGTCACCCAAGTAATGCTTTTCAAGCGGCTGCGTAGCTCTTGGATATGTAATTCACTTCCCGCCGCAAAGGCAATGACAGCAAGTGAGACCTGATCGATGTAGAGTAAACTTTGAATTGCTTCGTTGGTGATAAGGTTCAACCCAAATGGACCAACAATGATACCTGCCATCAGAAATCCGCTGATGAGTGGTAATCGCAGCTTGGTGAAAAATTGACCAATTTTCTGTGATGCAATTGCAATGATGAAAAAGTTGGCCGCAAAAATCAGCAATAGGTTGGCATTTTCCATAACCGCGTTTTATCTCCTCTGATGAATAAAAGACACTTACTATAAGTAGCCTCTATAGATT
>JBCCFC010000686.1:0-7385 GCA_039029935.1 Chloroflexota bacterium | reverse complement strand
GCATCAGTTGCCCCTGTATTAAGCTGAGTTAATTTTTGTTTTAGTACGTCAGCTTGATTTTGTAAGTCTGAACGTGAATAGTAATCCATACTGGGTCGAGCCTGCTCTGCAGTAGCCTCTTTACGATCAATATAATGATCTATGCGTTCTACCTCTGTGCGGTTAATGCTGATAACTTCCTGTTTACTAATCAAAGGTTGACTTTGTTTTTTGTGTGTTTTCTTAACCTCTTTTGCCCTTAAATATGCTGAAAATTCATTGCGGAAGTAATCCGCGTAATTTATCCAAGGAAGCGAGCGAACAATTCTCCGAGGGACAAATATAATTGGTGATGAGTCTACTGGGCTAATTGGTAAATCTGTATAGGTATCATACCATTCATAAGTTTGTAGATTAAAGATGTGGTGGACTGGAACATTTGGTTTTAACTCAATGTCCCAGAGTTTGCACTGTTGTTGAGTGTAATCAATTAGGTATTCTTTGATGAAATTAGCAGCAATATCGCTAGTGCGATCAGCAGCGATCCTTATGGCAACTAATTGCATCTCTTCTACATGTCGAACACCTCGTTCTAATAATGCTGGTGAACTATTTAACGTTTCGATAATAAGTTGCGTAAGATAGGAACCTACACCAGAGCCTCTTTTCCCTTTTGTTGTATAGCCTAAACCAATTTCTGGGACTTCAGGCAAATCTAACAGGTAGGTTGCAGTAGGTATATCTTTATTTCGTAAACTTTCAATAGCCGCATTAAATGGCGATATTATTGCATTATGTAGATTTTCTAATTTGTGATCACGGCTTTTATAAAGCAAAAAAGGATCTATGCCAAGTGGTAAATCTATACCGACACGAGGAATTACGAAATCAACATCTAACTGCGCTACATCTGAAATCATTGGCTGCGATAAATTAAGAGACTTTTGTTTCATATAAATTAACCAAAGTAATCTGTAATAGCTAGTGAATCAATATAATCAAAGTCAACACGAAAATCATTATGGCCTACTTTTTGGACCCATTCGTCAGGAATAGATAGCTTTCTATCTTTCTTGACAATACGATAAATCCCCTCATAGGTAGTACCATCTTTTCTTTTCTCTAATACAAATTTTAGAGTGTTTGCCTCGGCTAGTTTCTTATCAATACTTGGGTTAGTAGTGTAGCTTGTATGAAAACGTTCTAATCCTTGTTTAATCTGACGAAGAATGACTAAAACATCTCTATATTCAGGATTATCTCCAGCAGGTACAAAAGGGGGCAACTTCTGGATATACTTATCATGATGCATAAATTCTTTTGTGTCATTTATAACATCGTTAACTTGCTGAAGTGCTAGAGTTGTTATCTGTTCTGCTGGTGCTTTTTTTGTCAACTTTTCGATTTCAACGTAAAGGCCATCTACAACACTTATCAACAAGTTATAGGTTTCATAGTTATTTTGCTCTTGAATAAACTTATTTTCTAATGACTTGATGACATTTTCTATTTCTACTATTTGAGATTGAAGTTTTTGTTGCCGCAGTTTTTCTTGATTTTGTAGCCGCGCCTCCTCTTCTTCTTGTAACCTTTTCTTTTCAGGGTCATGATCGGAGCAATATCCAGATGCTCCAGGTGTTCGTTTACATTGCTCACCTAAGATAGTTTGTCCTTTACATCGTTTATTTCTTTCACTCATTTAAAACTCCATAATCTTACTGCCGTATCTTGCTACGATGAAAATATTAATAGTAAAGTCTTTATAATAATAACATAAATTTTTAGCTCTGAAAAATATGGAAACTCACCTGTTCTATATCGCTGTGGCTGCAATAAAAATTTGATGACATCTCAATTACCGACTCTATCGTAAAAGCTGGTATCATTATAGACAAATATTTCCAAAAAATAATTCATACGTAATTGAAAGGAACGGATGATGTCCGCACAAGACTTTTTCAATGCCAAAGATACCTTTGATACGGGCAGTGGTGAGGCCATTATATATCGTCTCTCTGCGCTCGAAGAACAGGGTGTGGGGCCAGTCTCCACGCTGCCCTTTTCGATCAAAGTACTACTAGAAGCGGCCTTGCGTCAGGCCGACGGATTTGAGATCACCAAAGAGGCGGTCGAGACCATTGCCAACTGGGGACCGGAGACAGCGGGCAAGGTAGAGATTCCCTTTAAACCCGCGCGTGTGGTTTTCCAAGATTTTACAGGTGTCCCCAGTGTGGTTGATTTGGCCGCACTGCGTAGCGCAATGGAACGCATGGGGGGCGACCCAGAAAAGGTCAACCCCACAATTCCCGTTGACCTCGTGATTGACCACAGTGTGCAGGTGGATCGTTTTGGGAGCCGTTTTGCACTGATGTACAACGCCGAGCGTGAGTTTGAGCGCAACCGCGAACGCTATGAGTTCCTCAAATGGGGACAGCAGGCGTTTGACAATTTCAAAGTTGTGCCACCCGCCACAGGCATTGTTCACCAAGTCAACTTAGAGTTCTTGGCGAAATGTGTCCAGCTTGGCAACATGAATGGTGCTAATAATGGCGACAGTATGCCAGCAGCCTATCCTGACTCATTGGTCGGCACAGACAGCCACACCACTATGATCAACGGTCTTGGTGTTGTCGGTTGGGGTGTCGGTGGGATTGAGGCCGAAGCGGTCACGCTGGGTCAGCCCATCTACATGCTCCTACCAGAGGTCATCGGCTTCAAACTAACGGGGGCATTGCCTGATGGCGCAACCGCAACCGACTTGGTGCTACGCGTCACCGAGATGCTGCGTGAGAAGGGCGTTGTTGGTAAGTTTGTTGAGTTCTATGGTCCAGGTGTCTCTAAGTTGAGTCTGCCAGACCGTGCGACCATTGCCAACATGGCACCAGAGTATGGCGCGACAATGGGATTCTTCCCGGTCGATGATGAGACATTGCGCTATATGGTGGGCACAAACCGTGATGAAGAGACGGTTGAACTGGTGGCACGCTACACCAAGGAGCAAGGACTCTTCCGCACGGATGACACACCTGATCCTGTCTTTATCGACACGCTGGAACTGGACATGAGCACGGTTGAGCCAGCCATCTCTGGTCCCAAACGGCCACAGGATCGCATCAACTTGACCGACGCCAAGACCAAATGGATTAGCATGTTGGGCGCCCCTGTTGGACCACAGGGCTTTGGGCTTGAGCCAACCGACCTCAACAGCGAAGTTGAGATTACACATGGTGGACAGACCTACACGCTTAATCATGGCGATGTCGTGATTGCGGCCATCACCTCCTGTACCAACACCAGTAACCCAAGCGTGATGATGGGGGCGGGTCTGTTGGCAAAGAAAGCGGTTGAGGCGGGGCTGGACGTTAAGCCTTGGGTGAAGACCAGTATGGCCCCAGGTAGTAAAGCGGTCACTGAGTATCTCAACGCTAGTGGTCTGACACCATACTTGGAGGCACTCAACTTCCATACCGTTGGCTACGGCTGTACCACGTGTATCGGTAATAGTGGCCCATTGCCAGAGCATATCAGCAATGCCATCGCTGAGGGTGATCTGGTGGCCTGTTCTGTGTTGAGCGGTAATCGCAACTTTGAGGGACGCATTGGTCCGGATGTCCGTGCCAACTTCTTGGCTTCACCACCACTGGTTGTGGCCTATGCGATTGCGGGAACACTCAACATCGATCTCGCCACCGAGCCAATCGGCCATGATCCCAACGACCAGCCCGTCTACTTGCAAGACATCTGGCCCAGCCAGGAGGAAATCAACACCGAGTTGCAACGCAGCCTCAAGCCAGAAATCTTTGCCAAGCAGTATGGTGAGACCTACACGGCCAACGAGGAGTGGAACAAAGTGCCTGTCTCTGGTGGTGCCATCTACGACTGGAATCCAGACAGCACCTATGTCCAAGAGCCACCATTCTTCCAAGGATTGACGGCAGAAGTGCCACCTGTCAGTGACATCACAGGCGCACGTGTGCTGGCTGTCATGCCTGATAGCACCACAACAGACCACATCAGCCCAGCAGGGTCGATTGCCAGAAACAGCCCAGCGGCGCGTTATCTGGAAGGCAGGGGGGTTGAACGCTCTGAGTGGAACAGCTATGGCAGTCGTCGTGGCAACCATGAGGTGATGATGCGGGGTACCTTTGCCAATATTCGTATCAAAAATCAAATGCTGGATGGTGAAGAAGGTGGCTACAGCGTCTACATTCCAGAGATGAAAATGATGGCAATGTGGGATGTGGCCGAACGCTACATGGATGATGGTGTGCCGCTGATTATTCTCGCTGGCAAAGCGTATGGCACAGGCTCCAGCCGTGACTGGGCCGCCAAGGGTGTGCAGCTACAGGGTGTTCGTGCCGCCATTGCCGAGAGCTTTGAGCGCATCCACCGCAGCAACTTGGTGGGCATGGGTGTACTGCCTCTCCAGTTTAAAGACGGCCAGAGTGTCAATAGCTTGGGCTTAAGCGGTTATGAAACCTTTGACATTGTTGGTTTGACTGAGGATATGGAGCCGGGTCAGGAGTATACTGTCCGCGCTACATTCCAAAATGGCACAACGACTGAGTTCCAAGTTATCAGCCGTATTGACACACCTGTGGAAGTGAATTACTATAAGAATGGTGGTATTTTGCACACAGTCCTGCGTCGCATGGCTGCTGAATAATGCTGTAGGGGTGTGATGGTGTAGGGGTGTGATGGTGTAGGGGTGTGATGGTGTGATGGTGTGATTCTGTATAGTTTTATTGAATTACACCATCATACCCGCAAGGAGGTGATAATGGCATATAGTGACTTCACAACCATTAAAAGTGTTCAGGATAAATTTCCTATAACTGTTTCATCAACGCGCTCTTTGTTTGCAAATGTGGAAGAGGTTCCGCCTAGTGCTTTATTACAAGAAATTTTAGCAGAGAATATTCCTGTTGCACTCAACATTAGCACCGAAAAGGCTCGCTCTGAATTAATCATTGCGCCTATCCTGATGGAGGTGCGTAAATTAGCGGACCGGAAAGTGAGTTTATTTTCCGGCGTCGATTTTACGGTAGACACAGCATTAGGGTTAAGTGGCTATTGTGATTATATTTTGAGTGGTTCACCTGATCAAATGTTTATTACCGCGCCCATTGTCTGCATGGTTGAAGCAAAAAATGAACGGATGGGGTCTGCCTATGGTCAGTGCCTTGCAGAAATGATCGCTGCCCAACGATTTCACCAACTTCAAGACAAACAGAACACGGAACATGTCCCAATTGTTTGGGGTGTTGCAACAACAGGCGCGGCTTGGCGATTTTTACAGCTAGAGGGCAATGACGCGTTCATTGATTTTGATGAATATTTGATTAGCCAAATTAATCAAATATTGGGTATATTTCGACAGATAACGATTAACTCGCTGCGCTAACCTTCTCCCACTCTGCACGTATCCACTTCGCACATGCCACAGAATTGTCAAAAATTGAATAATGCGAACCTTCACCATAATCTGTATTGGGAATAAACTCAGTCGAAATTTGCAGCAGCGGGCTGTCATCATGGGTAGCGTGATGGTGCAGCAGATGACGGATGACCTCTTTCCAAGGCTCTAGCTTGGATTCGTCCCAATCGCTGTGCCACTCGCCCTCACCGGGCTGGATAAATGGATATTGAATCCCGCGTCCTACGCTGCCATCTGGATGTGTTGCCCAGATATTCTTGGGACCACCTGGAGCAGCAGCACGGGCATGGGCATGCCAGATGAAATTGCGCTCAATCCAGATATCACAGACGTTGCCCGACGTGAACGGGTCGAGGATGAGTTCACCGGACTCAACCAGTGGACGGATACTCTGAATCTCCTGCTCTTCTGGGTTGTCTATCTTGAAGATGACATGCGAATGGTCCAACGTCATACGGAAGGGTACGCCCTGTGCTTCGACAATATCAGCTACCTCAGTCACACGGTGAAAGCCCTCGGACCACATGTTGACATGGATCTCAAAGGTTGAGAAACAGCCAGTCTCTTCACCCACCTCATAGGCGCGCAGATAGCAAGCAGCAATCTCTTCGTTGGTCGCCAAATGCCCATCAGCGTGATACGTCCCAATCTGTGTGTTGTGTGCGCTGCTGCCAAGTTGAGCACCGATACGCAAATTCTGCTCCAGCATAGCCTCATCACGCCCCAGTGTATAGAACCAGCCGCCAGCGCGCACGGGCAGTTCATATTTGTCGCGACAGCGCAGATAGTCGTCCACTTCATCCGCAGGCGGTGTCTTGTCGATGTAGTCATAAACACCCGATTCCTTGACCATGCGAAACTTGGTATCGAGGTCCGGGTCTGGTGCAGTGGCGGCGTGTCGAACACCGCTGGCCGTGATCCCAATCTTTAGTTCTTTTGTCATGATATGTCTCCTAGAAAATTCATTCCACAAATCCAAAAAAGTGATTTATGAACAAGTATACCACACCTACACCAAAACGATTAAGCATAAAATATGACCACACTCTCGACTCTTTCCCGATGACTCCAGTCAAAGGATCGTATCGCAGGTTGGCTACCTGCGGCACAGATAATCAATCTGTGTTACTGGCGGCTGAGATCCGCCATGACCACGGCGGTCTCGCCACCAGCTGCATGGATCTGCGCCTGCGTGTCATCCGGCGCCGAGCGCCCGACCAGCGCCACGCGGGCGCCTGCGCCGGCCAGCGCGACAGCCATTGCCTGGCCAAGCCCCGTGTTCGCGCCGGTGACCAGCGCCACCTTTCCGGCCAGACTGAAAAGTTGCATCGTCGTCGCCCTGTTAGTTCAACCGAGCGATATTGATCGCGCCCATGTCTTTGTAGTCGACGTTCTCACCGCCCATGGCCCAGATGAAGGAGTAGTTGGAGTTTCCGCTGCCCATGTGAATCGACCACGGCGGTGAGATCACCGCTTCGGAATCGTTCACGACGATGTGCCGCGTCTCGTCTGGCTGCCCCATGAAGTGAAAGACCTTCTCGTCTTCCCCGAGCCCAAAGTAGAAGTAGAACTCGGAGCGCCGATCGTGCAGATGCGGCGGCATGGTGTTCCACACGCTGCCGGGATTCAGGATCGTGTGTCCCAGCAGCAGCTGGGACGAGCGACAGGTCTCGGGCACGATGTACTGATAGATAGTTCGGTCGTTCGAGGTCTCCAGCGAGCCCAGCTTGAGCGGCACCGCGTCGTCGATGGAGATCTTGACGAGCTCGAAGCGCGCATGCGCCGGCGTGGATGCCAGGTAGTAACGGGCGGGGGTCTTATCGCTGTCGCTCGAGAAAACCACCTCTTTGGACCCCATCGGTATGTAGAGTCCTTCGAGATGAAGCCGCACGATGGGTGGTCGGCCACCGCCGCGTCGGGGGTGGCCCGGCTGCGCAGCAGGAAGGCGGGGTGGAAGGGGCGGCCGGTG
>JBCCFC010000685.1:0-7401 GCA_039029935.1 Chloroflexota bacterium | reverse complement strand
ATTATCGTTCCACATCGCTTCGGTGATGCCATAGACCAGCTCATCAGACAGGTCAGAAGAGACAACCAGCAACGCCGAGACCGCCGGGGTCTTCACCTCATAATCGACGCCCAGAAATCATTCGTTTCTGATTACGCACACATTCATCGTGTGATGGGACAACAGAAAGGATGGGCTGAATTCTTTTGGCATCTGTTAGAAGGTCCCCGCGCATTTCGGCCACGTTCAGCCGTGCGCTGTACAAAGATTGTCGGTGATGTCTATGGCGAGTGCGAAGGGGACTATGAATTGGCCTATGAGATCATCGGGTATCATCTGGAGTATAGGTTGCGGCATATATTTTGGAGAAATGTTGCTCGATTACGCGACCCAATCCTTTGTGATCTGATCACAGCAGGTATCACTCGTCAAGCAAATAACAGTTTCTCTGTCCCTGATTCGTGCCGCAAAGACACCGCTGCTTGTCACCTGCCTGAATTTTTAGCACAAAATCAGCATAAATTACAGACGATTTCTGTAATGGTCAGCAACAACTTGAACAATTTGACCAGTGTGCCGAATGTTCAAACTCTTTTTGACCATTACAGTAAACGTGGCATCTGGCATGATGAGTACAGAGTCCTCTGTATAGTCCTCCATGACCATATCAACATCACCACTAGAAAATCCTTCAAGGTGGTGCGTAAGAACAGCTTCAACAGACATTGTATTTCTCCTTTGATAAAATAAAGCATGATTTTTAATGCAAAAGTGCAAAGGAACTTCTTGGTGAGAAATCCCTTTGCACTTTTGACTTCAAAAATTAAATTTGAGTGGGCCTACTATGTTAGTCAACGTATATGTTAGCCAACGTATTTCGCACGCAGTGCATCAACATCCATGCCATGCAAACGGGCAAGGTTTTCACCCAAAATTTTGCGTTTGGCCTGCTTGGTCAGCTTTGGATAGCCGTATTCGGTGTGCAGGTCTTCTGGCAATTCCAGATTCCAGAACTCTTCCAGTGCCCATTGTGGATGCCAGATGGGTGTTTCGCCACCATAGATGATCTTGTCCTCACCACACCACCAGAGCATCTTCGCCAGTGTCTCGGCAAAGACACGTGGTTGACGCGAAACAAAGTTGACCGTGGCCGCAATGGAAGCGTATAGATTTGGATGACGGACAATCTGCCACAACACCTCGTCAAGCCAAGGCAGACCGACGTGGTGGATGACAAAGTTGATGTCTGGGAAGTTCGCCGCTGCACCATCCATATCCCATGTGCGTGTATGCTCAACTGGCTGTGGTCCCAACGGAACACCTTTGTGAACACCGATCAGGTTGATGCCCAATTCCTGCGCTTTTTCAAAGACGGGGAAGGCGATGCGCGGGTCGTCCATGCGCCACGGGAACGGTTGACCATAGTCATAGCGCACGTTGTAAAACTTAAACGCCTTTGCGCCAAACTCTTTCACCTGAATCTCCATCAGGTCAAGTGCCTTTTTGCCCTCAAGTGGGTTGACACTGCCCCAGAAGATGGTGTCATCTGGATAGCGTTTCGCCATTTCTGCACATTTTTTCCAGTCAGACAAACCATCACCAAAAAGGTCTGTCAGCGGCAACGGTTGGGCAATAATCATGTCTGTATCCGACTGATTGATGATCATGTCATGAACTTCATCAATGTCCCATTCCTTCATAAATTCTTCGGCAGACAATACGGTTTCGCCTTCACGGGTCAATAGCATGTGAAAGGCATAGAGGTGGTTGATGAACAATTCGCCAGGGCCACCTAGTGCATTGCTCATGTCCATGTTGAAAACATGGCAGACGCCATCAAAAACAAATGCGCCATCTTCTTTTGGTCCAATCATAATGAATTTTCTGCTACTAATTAAATACTCAAAAGTATTCAATTATACTCGCTTCATCCAACTTAGCCTCCATGTGAGGTCTTACATACTGTCCACGAGCGTTTAACGTCCGATGTAGCCACTCCCGGACGACTAAAAAGATTAGTTCCCTCTGGTACGGTCCAGATTTTACCTTGCAGCCTTTCTGCAAGAACCAACGAATCTGGAGTGATTAGAGAGCATAACTTTGGTTTGGTTATCGCCTAAAGTTACCCTTGATTATATCATAGAGACCAATTGGTGTCAAACTTTTTATCCTAAAATGGATAATATCATGCTCAATCCCTAAACTGGAGAGATTAGACAGGCGTTTCAATTAACTCTATCGCTTGTTTTTGTTGTTCGCGCTTGATGCGCTCTTCACGATATGGTAGCAACGGTTCAAGCGGAATAGTGAGCTTTTCACGTGCAGAATCAGAGAGCCGGTCCATCGTCCAAACCGGGTTCCAAACCACTTCAACATCTACGTGGTTGACGCCCTCGATTTGACCGACCTCGTCCAAAATCATGCCATTAAGATTGCCGACAAATGGACACCAGCCAGAGGTGAGTACCATGTCGATTTTGACATTGCCGTCGTCGATGTTGACGTTTTCGATTAGACCCATGTCCACTACACTGATTTCGCTTTCGCGGCAGCATGGATCGTAACATTTGCCGAGCGCATCATAGACTTCTGATTGATTTGGCATACATTCTCCTTTGTGAATAAAGATATATAGCATTGGGTATAGATGGAGCCGTTAATGGGACGCGGACGAGAACGGACGAGAATGGACGAGAACGGATTTAGGAGGTCTTCCACTTTCATTGGTTCTTGTCCGCGTCCCCTATTTCTTTTGGCATTTGGTAGCGCACGATGCGGAAGCCGACGTTGTTGCTGGCACTATTCGGCGGTGCGCCAAAACGACGTGAGGCGCGGACACCCCAATCGGTGTCGTACCATGAGCCGCCACGTAGTGTTCGCCACGCATCAGCCGAATCACCTGTGTCTGAATCATCGTCACTGTCATACAGACTTGCCGTCCATTCCCAGACATTGCCAACCATGTCACAAACCCCAAACGGGCTAATATTCTCCGCGAAGGCGTCAACGGCTGTGGTGAACCCGCCACCCCCTTCCCAATTGTTGCAGTAATCCTTATGGAAAGTGTCACCCCAAGGGAAATTACGCCCGTCATGACCACGCGCTGCATACTCCCACTCGCCCTCGGTCGGGAGACGATAATGTTCCCCTGTCTGTTCGCTTAACCAGCGACAGTACGCATTGGCATCATGCCATGTGATTTGTGTGGCAGGGTGATCCGCCAGCAGATGGTGGTGTGGATGCTGGTGTGGATGCAAGTGTTGCTGTTGCAGGCTCTCCTCAGAATTACCTGTGACTGTATCGACAAAGACATCAAATTCGGCCCAGGTGACTGGATAGCGTCCAATCTCAAAACCGGCAATCGCCACGACCCGTGCGTCATTCCCTTCACCCACCGTGACGCTGGCGGCTGGGATCGAACAGAATTTAGTATTGTTCATGGTTATCGTTAATCGCAGACAGAGACACACGAGCGAAGCCGCAAACTTCGTTCGGCAGTTGAGCCAACACAGCGCAGAGAATCGAGGAATTGGTCAAAATTTCTCTGAAAACGGTAATCCGGTGTGGTAATGCCAATCGAGCCGACGATCTGGTTGTCCACACCAAAAATCGGCACACCCAGGCAGTAGATGTCCTCAAAGCGTTCACCCAAGTCGAGGCTATACCCTTGCGCAGCGACCTCTTCTAAATGCATCAGTAACTGTTCGGCACTCGTGATTGTTTTTGCCGTATACGGTTCGAGAGCATGTTGCTCAATGTAGCTACTCAGAGTTGGGTAATCCAGTTGTGCCAACACCGCTTTGCCGACCGCCATCGCATGGTTGGCCTCGCTGTAACCGATTTCGAGCAGCTTCACCTGAATACTTTGCTGGCTGGGCACAATGTCACTAATATAGATTTCAGTTCCATTCCACAGCGATAGATATGCGGTTTCTCTAGTGGCACGTTGCAACTTGATCAATTGAGGACGGAGCAGTTTGACAACTTCGGCTGAATAATAGGCCCCGCGTTGACGGAACGTGATCTTGCCGCTTAGTTGAAACAGACCCGTTTGGCTATCACGCTGCACATACCCCAGCGCGGCCAATGTGTTAAGCTGATGATAGCAGGTGGTTAGGTTGAGTTCCAGTGCGCGCGACACTTGCTTGGGCAACAACCCACTGGTATGTTCCTTGAGTAGTTCAAGAATGGCAAAGGCACGGGCGACAGATTGAAGGACATTTTTTTGCTCAATTATCTCATGTTTGTCATCTAGGTTATCATCTGAGAAAGTCATGTCAACGCTGGTTTTCATACTATGAAATTAGGCTGTTCGTAACCCTAATTTATGCTTGAGGATAGTATAAAACCAAATATATCATGATTCAATACGCTAAATTTCAAATAGTCAAATCCTACACTTGAAGCGGCACGACGAGAGACAACAATAAAGTGATTTTGGCAGAAGTAACAAATACCTAACCTAACACAGAGGTATTAGCCGCTGCTTTAGGCTTGAACATATATCAGCCAATGTAATAATTACAAAGCCATCACGCCCACCATTGTGGTGGAGAACGACAGAAAGCGCGGAACCCTTCGCTATTATCATGGAGACAGCAGAATTTAAGCAGGCACAAACGTAGAAATTGTGTAATGGTCAGCAACAGCTTGAACAATTTGACCAGTGTGCCGAATGTTCAAACTCTTTTTGACTATTACACAATGATGAAAAATCTAGTGAGTTAGCCCGGGTTAGCCCTCTTTGCTTGACCGTTGTGTGAAAACAAGCTAAAATAAGCACGAACCGAGCATGAACAAACGTTTTTATGGCTTGTAGCGTAAAGGGAGCAAGGATGATTAAATTTCCATATGGACGACGTGATTTTCCCGGCATTATTGACGAAGGATATCTCTATTTTGACCGAACCCATCATATCCCGTTTTTTGAAGATTGGGGACGGGAATTGCTTTTCATGCGACCGCGTCGTTTTGGCAAGAGCTTGTGGCTGTCAACACTGATTACCTATTATGACATTGCGCATGAGAGCGATTTTGAACGACTCTTTGGACATCTGGCAATTGGCAAAAATCCAACGCCATTTCATAACAAATATCTGACCATGCGTTGGGACTTTTCAGAGATACCAGCACATGGGTCTGCGGAAACGATTGAGTGACATCTGAATGACTATGTGAATGCGAGTATTCGTATTTTTCTGCGTCGATATAAAGATTTTATTCCGCAAGATGAAGTCCATATTCATCCTGAACGTGCGCTTTTGTCATGGAAATCATTGACATCTGAGATCAATCTGGGGCCACACAAACTCTATCTGTTTATTGATGAGTATGACAACTTTGCCAACGAAGTGTTTATGCATCCCATTGACAAACTCAATGATCCGGAATGGCTACAGAAAAGTGTGGATCAGAATCAGAAATACAACCGACTTGTGACAGGCGAAAGCCTTTTCAGAACCTTGTTCAAGACCATCAAGACAGCCGCATCTGGTCTTGGGCTAGAGCGTGTGTTTATGACAGGTGTGTCTCCTGTGGTACTCAATGATATCACCAGTGGTCCCAATACATTTAAAGATGTGACGTGGCGACAGAACCTCAATGACCTCTGTGGCTTTAATGAGTCCGAAATTGAGCATATGATTGATTCTGTGATCCAAACTGCCCAAGACCAGGCATCGAAAGCAGAATTCGCCCAAGAGATGTTAAAACAAATGCGCGATTTTTATAACGGTTCGCGGTTTGTCACACATATACCAAATAAAAATATTGAAGAGATTCCTCGTGTCTACAACCCAACATTGACTTTTTATTTTTTTGAAGAGTTTCAGGATTCGTGTGGATATCCAGAGGATATGTTGGACAGTAATCTGGAAGCCGATAGCAACAAGTTGGCCTATCTAACAAGCTATAAACACGGACGACGATTGTTAGTTGATGCGCTAAATGCAGAACCGTATCGCTTGGAGGATGACGATGGTCAAACCTTTGTCACAGTTTCTACTTTGCGTCGTCGGTTTGGTATCAAAGAGTTACTCCGAGAAGAGCAACAACGTAAAAGCATGGCGATTCTGCTGACTTATCTGGGCGTATTAACAGTCAGCGGACGCACACCAGTTGGGGATATACTGCTCAAGATTCCCAACCTCGTTATACGTCGCCTCTATGCAGAACGCGCATTGCAGATGATGACAAAAGACGATGCGACGCTGCTCACTCAAGCCATAGCTGTGGCAGATAACCTTTTTGCACATGCCAACTTACAGCCGCTCTGTACCTTCATCGAGCAACATTTGCTCTCGGTCTTTGACAACCGTGATTATCGCGAGTTTGATGAGCTAACGCTTAAAACAATCTTCATCTCTATGCTATATTATAAAAACATCTATATCATGGATTCAGAGCCAGCTATCATCCAGCAATATGGCGATCTGTTGATGATGTTGCGACCGGGGATGCGCGACATGGGGTTATATGATTTTTTGTTTGAGTTCAAATTTTTGAAACTGAAGCAAGTGATTGTGGATGGTGAGCCATTGACAGGCACACAGGTGGCCGAGAAGAGCATGGCAGAACTGCTGGAGATTGCGTCTATCCAGAACGAGATGGAGAGTGCCAAAAAGCAGCTACGACAGTATCGGCAGGGACTCCAGCACAAGTATGGCGCGGCACTCAAGTTGCGGACATTTGCTGTGGTCGGCGTTGGGTTGAAACGTGTTGTTTGGGATGTAGTGTAAAAAAGCTTTCAGCTAATCAGCCGTCAGCTTGTCAGCCAGAATTGGGCTATATTTCGGGGTCGATTTTTGTACTTTCCTATTCTACAAAAAACATCTATTGACCTAGCCTGTACAACCTCGTAGCCAAGGCTCGGAACACGTGCGAAATTTGTGTTGATGATGCGGTTCGGCACTATTGACGGCAGGGTATAGGCTTGGCTGCTTTCATTGCATCGGCTGCTGCGGCTTGTGTACAGTGTAGGCGAGGTTGGCGGGTGCAGTTGGCACGATGTTGATGATGGATGAGTCGATGTTGAATCGTCATTGGGGCAATGTCACACCACGATATTGCCCCAAGTTGCTTCAGTGACTGTTGATAACTGTTACGACAATTTTTCCAGATCAGCTAGGTCTTGCAAACGTCCAGACGCTAGTTTGTTTTTCTTAAGATTCTCTAAATCTATAAAATTAACCATAACATCACTCACTTCAACAGAGTAGCGTTGTGGATAACACTCATCAAAGTCAATCCCAGGTAGAGTGGTTATCAAATCAATCCGGTTTGGTGGGTAGCCTAGCTGAATGATTTGATCCTCAACGATAAAATCTTCTGTCGATAAATCCAATGAACCAAATCCAAATTGCTCCAGTGCGGCTATCATTTGACGCGCATTCTTAGCATCAATCCATACCCAAATGTCGATAT
>JBCCFC010000684.1:0-7404 GCA_039029935.1 Chloroflexota bacterium | reverse complement strand
GAAGTTGCCTTGTCCGCACGCGGGCTCTAGAAAGCGCAATCGGCCTAGTTTTTCGTGCAACGCCGACAACCGCTCGCGGTCGTGTCGTGTAAATGGCCAACTTTAGCAGAAAAAATCAGCCATTTACACCACACCACCTCATGCCCCTCCGGACAAATTGAGCATATATCTTTCTCGCAAGTTGACAGTAAGCATGATAGCTTTTGGATTTCGGCTTAATCCAAGTATTATTATACAGTGACTATGGATCGAGAATTTGAGTCATCGTTAATTTTGCACCGCAGATCGTCAAATTTTGTAAAGACTTGTCGTATAATGAATACAAACCACGTCGTCTCAGGTGCTAACGAGGGTCAATCAGCGTGACAAATTGAGTAAATAAGCAAAAATCTGATTAATTTTTTTAATATGTTGCAACAAACTGACGAACTTACGGAAAATTTTCACACAATTCTTAACAGTGTCGAGGGGCGAGATCGCATTCAACCCCTGATTGAATTGGCAGAACTGAGTCGCTATACAAGCCCCGATGAGTCAATGAACTATGCCACAGAAGCGTTAGCTCTCTCTCAGCAATATGATTTGAAGCCAGAGATGATGGAGAGCTATGAGCATATTGGTACGGCGCACTATATTCAAGGCCGTGTTATCAGTTCGATTGATGCCTATGAACATGCCATTGAGCTTGCCACAGAGATTGATGATAAATGGCATTTGGCCTCCTATTATAACAAGATATCGCTTTCCTATTCACATCAAGGCGATTATGAGCAAGCCCTTACCTTTCTGCTTAAGGCACTGCCTGAGTTTGAGCATGATAATAATCCCCGTTATTTGGCCTCAGTCTACACCAATATTGGCATCATTGAAGGAGAGTTGGGTAATCCTGAAAACGCGCTCGAGAATCACGGCAAAGCGATGGAATATGCCATTCTGCAAGACGATCCGGGGGTGACTGCCACCATTCACGTGAATATTGGGATGATCTATCTGGAAGCATTGCAACAATATGATGATGCCCTGCAAAGTTTTCAAAAGAGCTACGAGCTTTTTGATGCCATCAACGACCAATCACGCACAGCCATCACGGTCAACAACATCGGCCAGGCTTACTTCTACAGTAGTGACTATGAGACCGCGCTTGAGTATTATCAACGAGCACTTGACATTCACCAAGCACTGGATGAACAGGCAGATGTTGCCTATGCCTATATTTGTATTGGCAAGGTTTATACGGTTCAGGGAAGGCATACAGAAGCTGAGGAAGTTTTGAAAGCGGCGGTGGAAATCACACGCGAAATCAATAACAAGCAATATGAACTCGATTCGTATGAGCAGTTATGTAGTCTCTATGAAAAAGAGGAAGATTATAAAAATGCTCTCCTCATGTACCGTCAGTTTGCCGACTTAAAGGAACAAATTTTTAACCAAGAGAAGAGCAAGCAGATTACCGAAATTCAGACCAAGCATGAACTCGAGCAGATGCGTCGTGATACGGAAATTTTCCGGCTGAAAAATGTGGAGTTGGCCGAGAAGAATGACATGCTAGAAGAACTCCACCGTGAAAAGGATGAACTGCTCGACATTGTGGCGCATGATCTGAAAAACCCGCTGACAACCATTTTGTTTATGACCAACATGATCCGTCGCAACATCGAACGCTCAAACCAAGCACAGGCGACGATGAAAAAGTCTGAAATTGTCAAGTCACGCGACCGTCTCGGTAAATCGCTCGACCGCCTCGACCAACTGCAAACCGTGACCATGAACATGGACAGCATTGTCTCGCGCCTGCTCCAGATGAGCCGTGTGGATGCAGGGCGTCTACAGATTTCACCCAAAGATGTTGATGTTTTGTCGATTGTCGAACAGTCTGTCGAGGAGTTTCAAGCACAGGCCAACGCCAAGCAGATTGTGTTACGTTGGACATCAAGCGTTGGTACGGCACTTGCCTATGTTGACCCAGACATCTACAAACAAATCCTCGACAATTTAGTCTCCAACGCAGTCAAATATTCACCATCGGGCAAGGCTGTACAGATTCGTGTCCATAAAAAGGACAACATGTTTGCCTGTGAGGTACAGGATCAAGGCTTGGGATTATCACAAGAAGACCAAGACAGGCTGTTTGGTAAATTTGCCCAGTTAAGCGCAAGACCGACAGGCGGAGAACACTCGACTGGGCTGGGTTTATACTTGACCAAAAAGATGGTTGAGTTGATGGGGGGGCAAATTTGGGCTACCAGTCCGGGCAAGGATATGGGCAGCACCTTTGTGGTCGAGGTCCCAGAGTCTTAGCCCATTTGCCACAGTCAAAATACGACGTTTATATCCACACGGGAATTCTGGCAGCCATCGGAATTCCCGTTATCCACATATGGCTGTGCCATTTTGTCATCACGTTTCTACAACTAGCACGAACCCTGCTTTGCTGGTAGAATAGACCACAGTTTGTGATTGCTACCTACGCTATAGTTTGTAGAGCAATTTTGAGAATATGCGACTGTACAGACCATTCTATCTTTCAAGAGTGAGGTAATAAAGCATGAATCGAGCAGATGTACTAGACATCCTATCTCAATTTTATCTTACAAAAGGACTGCATTATCAAATTCGTCGTATTGGCATCTTTGGCTCCGTCGCCTGTGACAAAATGACCGAGGCACGTGATGTAGATTAGATAAACTGTTACTATCAAAACCAAAAGGAGAAACCAAAACATAAAATGAACGGCACACATAATCGAAGCAACAACACCCCCACAACCATTGTCATTTTTGGTGCATCAGGCGACCTCACACGCCGCAAACTCATTCCTGCGCTCTACAACTCATATCGTAAAGGACGCCTCCCCGACAAAATCAACATCATCGGTTTTGCGCGCCGCCCTTGGGATACAGACTACTTCCGTGAACTACTCTTGGAAGGGGCAAAAGAGTTTAGCGGTGGGTTTGAGCAGGCCATCTGGGATACGCTTGTACCCAGCATTGAATATTTCCAAGGGAATCTCGATTCATATGAGGACTTTACACGGCTCAATGATTATCTGGATAGCCTCGAAACGGAAACAACCAACAGGCTCTATTACTTAGCGGTTGCACCGGATTTCTTTGCATCGACCATCAAGATGATGGGTGATATCGGCATGGCTCCCATTGTGGCCGATGGTGACGATGGCTGGCGCAATATCATCATTGAGAAACCCTTTGGACGAGACTTGGCGTCGGCTCAAGAGTTGGATAAGGTGGTTCATGAGGTCTTTAAAGAGCGGCAAGTCTTCCGCATCGACCATTATCTGGGCAAGGAAACAGCGCAGAACATTCTCTTTTTCCGCTTTGCCAATACCATCTTTGAACCGCTCTGGAACCGCAACTATATTGACAATGTACAAATTACGGTGGCCGAATCTGTGGATGTCGGGCATCGTGCTGGGTACTATGATCATGCGGGTGTGCTGCGTGACATGTTCCAAAACCATATCCTCCAGCTTGTCACGTTGGTCGCCATGGAGCCGCCTGCCCCCTATAATGCGATGACGCTGCGTGATGAGAAAGTCAAGGTGCTGAGTGCGATTCGGCCTGTCAAACCAGAGGACACGGTGCGTGCACAGTATCGTGGATACTTGGAGGCTCCCCGTGTTGCGCGCAATTCCAAGACGCCAACCTATGCGGCACTCAAACTGCAAATCGACAACTGGCGTTGGCAAGGTGTTCCGTTTTACCTACGTTCAGGCAAAGCACTGAAGCGCAAGGCCACCGAGATCACCATTCAGTTTAAGAAGCCACCCTATCGCATGTTTGGCGCATTCCAAAGCCCTACGCCTAACCTGCTGTCTATCTGCATTCAACCCGATGAGGGCATCCACATTACCTTTGACGCCAAAGTGCCAGATGAAGTTAGCGAGATTCGTACGGCAGACATGGACTTCCATTACCAGTCGGCCTTTGGTGACACGGTGATGCCCGATGCCTATGAACGGCTGTTGTTGGACGCCATCAATGGGGATGCCTCTCTCTTTGCACGAACCGATGAGATCGAGAATGCATGGAAATTGATCGATCCGATTCTGCAAAATTGGGAGATGACCAATGTCCCGCCTGTCGCAACCTATGAACCAGGGACATGGGGACCAAGCGAGGCGGACCTACTGCTGGCACGCGATAAACATATTTGGCGCATGGGGTGCGGGAGTGGGAAGTGATAGATAAGCACAAAACAATCAAAATTGCCCCCTCTATCCTCACTGCCGACTTTGGCAATTTGTCGGCACAGATTAAATCTGCCGAACGCGGTGGGGCTGACTATATTCATTTAGATGTCATGGATGGTCGATTTGTGCCAAATATCTCCTTTGGGCCAACTATTGTCAAGGCGGTGCGGCAAAGTACGTCATTACCGCTGGATGTACATCTGATGATGCTGGAACCTGACCGCTATCTTGCGCAGTTTGCTGACGCTGGCACTGACATCATCACTGTGCATGTCGAAGCCTGTACACACCTGCATCGCGTCCTTGAAGGCATCGCCGATGTAGGCTGTAAGCGCGGTGTGGTTCTCAATCCGGCAACCCCGATCTCTGCTATTGAAGAGGTGTTGCCCATGCTTGATATTGTTCTACTAATGAGTGTGAACCCTGGATTTGGCGGACAGAAATTTATTGAATCCACCAAGGATAAATTGCGGCGAATGCGTCGCGTACTTGACGATATAAATCCGAGTTGTGAGTTGGAAGTGGATGGCGGTGTGGGGGCTGGCAATATTGTGGATGTGGCCGCAAGCGGGGCCAATGTATTGGTGGTTGGGAGTGCTGTGTACAATGATGTGCGAACGCCAGAGGATAATGTTGCCATGTTGCGTCGTCTAATAGTTTAGCATGGGGGGCGTATTTACTGATAGGCCAAGGAACCGTCTTCACGATAGCTAAATGGTCGATGCCACGGCTGGAATGGATATTTCCCCAATACATCCCAATTCAAGTCTATCCCCAGACCAGGCCGTTCTGGTAATTCTAAATAGCCATCCACCAACTTCATCGGCTCATCCACAATATCGCGGCGGGGCGATTGGTCATCGGGGTGGTATTCCAGCACGATAAAGTTCTGGGTGCTGGCCGCAAAGTGAACATTGACCGCCGTCGCAATCGGTCCACAGGGATTGTGTGGCGCCACGCTGACATAGTGCGCCTCAGCCATTGCCGCAATCTTCTTCATCTCCCACAGCCCACCCGTCACACAGATGTCGGGCTGGATAATATCCACCGCTTGCAACTTGAGCAACTCACGAAATTCATGACGTGTGTAAAGCATTTCACCCGTCGCCAGTAGCACGTTGGTCTGTTGCGAGAGTTTTGCCAGCGCATCATAGTTTTCGGGTCGTAGCGGCTCCTCCACAAACATGGGACGCATCGAGGCAACGACTTGACAGAGTTCAAGCGCACGTGCTGTCTCGAAAATACGTGCGTGGGGATCAAGACCAATTTCAACATCATCACCAACAGCATCACGCACCGCATTGACACGTGCCTCGGTTTTGCGCAGCACCTGCGACCAAGGCATCGACTGCCAGCCATTGGGCAATGGCCCCATTTTGAGCGCGGTGTAGCCATACGTCTCAATCAGCATCTGCGCATGGTCGGCCAACTCAGCAGGTGAGTCGCCACGCACCGATTGATAGACACGGATTTTCTCGCGACACTTTCCACCGACCAAGCGATAGACAGGTAGCCCTGCTGCCTTGCCTGCAATGTCCCACAATGCATGTTCAATACCGCTGATGGCTGCATTGAGTACCATGCCACCAGGGAAACGCGACCCCGCATACATCAAGTGCCATAGCCCCTCGATATCGCGTGGGTCTTTGCCAATCAGCCATGTCTCAAAATCGTGGATGACTTCAACTGTGGCTTTGTCGGGTCCACACGAATAGGCTTCCCCCACACCGTAAATGCCTTCATCAGTTTCCACTTTGACAAAGGGCCAGTTGCGGTTTTTGATACTGACCAGATGGGTCGTGATTTTTGTGATTTTCATGGTTCTCCTCACTTCTTCAACACTAAATATTTGGATGAACAGTCGATAGTATACTACACTTGAACAAGGAGGACATATGACCAATCATCAAAACAACAGCCATACCTATGATTTAATCGTTGTCGGTCTGGGGGCAATGGGCAGTGCTGCGCTTTATCAAGCTGCCAAAGCGGGCATCAACGTGCTGGGCATCGACCGCTTTGCTCCACCACACAATATGGGTTCAAGCCACGCTGAAACACGCATCACCCGCTTGGCCGTCGGTGAAGGACCGCAATATCTACCTCTTGTGGCGCGTAGCCATGAGATTTGGCGTGAGCTAGAGGCGACAACAGGTCATGACCTGCTCTATCAATCTGGCTTGTATATCATCACACCACCAGAGCCAGATGCAGCCAGAGGTGAAACCAAGCACAATCATTGGGATGGCTTTGTGGCGCGTACCGCCGAGATTGCTGCTGGGGCAAACATCCCCTATGAGCAACGAACCGCGGCCCAAGTTCGTGCGCACCTGCCATACGTGCTGATGCGAGATGGCGACATTGCGGGCTATGAGCCAACGGGTGGCGTGGTACTTTGTGAGCAGGCAGTCGAGATACAGATTGCACAGGCCAAGAAATTTGGTGCAGAGGTTGTTGTCAATCAGCCTGTCACTGACATTCAATGGGGTCCAACCGATGTAACCGTGACAACGGCACAGGGTCGTTATGATGCTGAAAAAGTGATTGTCACCGCTGGTGCGTGGATGCCCGATTTTCTGCCTGCACTCAAACGTGAACTGTTGACGGTGACACGCCAAGTCGTCTACTGGTTTGAGGTGGAAGAACCAGCCCACTATTCAACCGACAACTTCCCGGCGTTTCTATGGGTGGGCGATACACGCGAGGAATACTTCTCGACTTTCCCATCGCCACCCGATGGTATTCCCGGGCTAAAAGTGCTGACCGAGCAGTTTGATGTCGCTACCGACCCCAACACGGTCGAGCGCACTGTGACAGAGGCCGAGATTGATACCTTTTATGATGAATTTCTGTCCAAGAAGTTAAGCGGCGTGACACGCAACTGTATCAAAGCCGAGATTTGTCTCTATACCAACACGCCTGATGATCACTTTTTGATTGATTTTCACCCAGCATCAGAGCGCGTATTGTTGGCGTCACCTTGCTCTGGACATGGGTTCAAACACTCAGCAGCAGTTGGGGAGGCGATGGTGCAGCTTGTGATGACGGGGCAAAGTGAGATTGATTTGAGTTCGTTTGCATTTGATCCATCATGACCTCCGGTTTACAGTGAAGACAGACCATAAAGCGCTACACAACTTCTTCAGCCAACCCAACCTATCCTCTAGATAGCTAAGGTGGCTTGAATATTTGGT
>JBCCFC010000683.1:0-7408 GCA_039029935.1 Chloroflexota bacterium | reverse complement strand
TTTTTTTTGTATTGTTTCCGGGGGTTTTTTGGGTACCCCCGCTGGGTTTAAAATTCGGCCAAGATTTAAAAACTTCCGGGTGGACCCATCACAGCCCACAGAAGGAACAAGCCAACGGATGCTAACCTTTATTATACGTCGGGTGATCATGTTGATCCCCATCCTCTTTCTCATCTCGGTGATTTCGTTTGCCACCATCCTCCTGCCACCGGGCAGCTATGTCGAGCGCTACGTCCGCAACCTGGAAAATTCGGGGCTGATTATGGGTGACGAGCAGGTGGAAGCCCTCTATCGCCAATATGGTCTGGACCGTCCTGTGTGGGAGCAATATGCGCGGTGGATGAGTAATTTTCTCCTCAAGGGCGAAATGGGGCGTTCGTTTCTCTATGAAAGGCCTGTAACCGAGATTATTATGGAGCGGTTGCCCATGTCCGTCTTCATCACGCTGATATCGCTGCTCATTACATGGATATTAGCCGTGCCGATGGGGATTTATTCAGCCCTACGACAGTACTCCATCGGCGACTACACGGCAACAATCATCGGCTTTATCGGGCTGGCACTGCCCAACTTCTTGCTGGCGTTGGCTCTCGCCTATTGGGTCTTTGCAGGGACAGGCCGCGCCATTACAGGACTTTTCTCGGTTGAATTTAAAGACGCGGCATGGTCATTTGCCAGAGTGATGGATCTACTCTCCAACATTTGGCTACCCATTTTGGTCATTGCTACGGCAGGCACGGCAGGCTTGATTCGCGTTTTGCGCGCAACCTTGCTCGATGAAAAGAACAAGCAGTATGTCATCACCGCCCGTGCCAAGGGCTTGCCCGAACGACGGCTGATCATGAAATATCCAGTGCGTGTTGCCATCAACCCACTGATCAGCACGATAGGCTGGACGCTGCCAGCATTGGTCAGCGGTGAGATTATTGTGGCGCAGACGCTGGGCTTGGAGACGCTGGGGCCTGTCCTGCTAGAGGGGGCCTTGGGTGAAGACATGTTTTTGGTCAGTAGTATTGTCATGATCCTGAGTACACTCACCGTCATCGGCACACTATTATCGGACATCCTATTGGCTTGGGTTGATCCACGCATCCGCTTTGAAAAATCAGCGAGGTAGAAACAGTGATGAGTGATGAGTGATGAGTGATGAGTGATGAGTAACTTATTCAACTCTTCAACTTTTCAACTCTTCAACTCTTCAACCTTGCAACCTGCAACTTTTCAATTATGACAGTTAATACACAAACACAAAATTCTGGTGGTCTTTTTGCGGGCTATCGTCGATGGCGCGAGAAACGGGCGTTGCAACAGCAAGAGCGGCTTTATTATGCCTCGCAGCCGCGCTTGGTCTGGCACGCGTTTCAAAAGCATAAGCTGGCCTTGGGTGCGCTGGTCGTTTTGATCGTCCTGTACGCACTCTCCATTTTTGCCGACTTTTTTGCACCCTATGGCTCGCTGGAACGCTTTAAAGATTTTAACGATGCGCCACCAACCACCATCCACTTTTTTACCGAAGATGGCGAATTCCGTCGTCCGTTTATTTACGAAACCGTGCGCAAGCTCAACCGTGAAACCTTTAAATATGACTATGCGGAGGATCGTACCAAGACGCATGACATCAAATTATTTGTCGAGGTCGAACCCTATGAAATGTTGGGGTTTATCCCATTGAGCGTCAAGATGTATGGGCTTGAGAATCGCGAAGTGCCCTTCTTGATTTTTGGTTCAGATCGCTTGGGGCGTGATGTCTACTCGCGCATTTTGTTTGCGGGACGCATCTCGCTCTTCATCGGCTTTGGCGGTGTCATCATCACCTTTATTCTGGGCAGCATCTTGGGTGGCATTTCGGGATACTATGGCGGTGTTGTTGATGAAATTATCCAACGCATCATCGAAGTGTTGATCAGTGTGCCGGACATCCCGCTGTGGATTGCGCTGTCCGCGGCGTTACCGCGCGATTGGGGGACAATCAACATCTATTTTGCCATCACCTTGATTTTGGCGGTGCGTGGCTGGACTGGGTTGGCGCGCGTGGTGCGTGGCAAAATCATCAGCCTGCGTGAGGAAGAGTTTGCGCTTGCGGCCAAGGCTGCGGGGGCCAGCGATACACGCATCATCGCCCGTCATCTATTACCTGCCTTTGTCAGCTATCTGATTGTCCACATCACCCTGGCGATTCCGGGCATGATTCTGGGTGAAACCGCCCTAAGCTTTCTCGGATTGGGCATCAAGCCACCCGCCGTCAGTTGGGGAACGCTTCTGCAAGATGCACAGGATATCACTGTTCTTGCCAACTTTCCGTGGCTGTTGATCCCTGCTCTATTTGTGGTGATCGCGATTTTGATGTTTAATTTCGTAGGTGATGGGTTGCGTGATGCGGCTGACCCATATGCGTCGAGATAATCAGAAAAAAGTTGCTTTTTACCAAGGGGGTATAATGGCCGACGAAAATTATTATGATGAAAGTACAGACAGCTATGTCGAGGTGACAACACAAAGCTGGTGGTCGCGCTTGATGAGTTCCTTTGTCGGTGTACTGATTGGCCTCCTTGTCTTCTTCGCCTCATTCTTTGTGTTGTGGACAAACGAAGGGCGTGTGGATGTATCCGAGATCGCCGAGGGCAGCATTGCCGTCAATGCAGCCAACGTTGATCCAGCAGGCCAAGGACAATTGGTTGCCGTGTCGGGTGTACTCAACAGCGACGAGCAAATTGGGGACCCTGACTATCTTGTTCCCGGCAACTATATCGAACTGAGACGATCCGTTGAGATGTATGCGTGGGTTGAAGAGAAAGAAACCGAAACTGAACGGAATACAGGTGGTAGCGAAACAACGACCACCACCTATACCTATGAAAAGAAATGGACATCCAGCCCGCGCGATTCCAGCAATTTTAAACGGCCAGACGGTCATCAGAATCCAACATTAACGATTGATGATGCGGTGTTCACCGTCGCCAGCGCCAACGTAGGGGCCTATCGCATCAATGTAGACGATGCTAACTTACCCTCGGCACGCGAACTCTCATTGACATCGGCGATGATGACGCAGGCCAATGCCAGAATCGAGAGCAACTATATCGTACAAGGCGAAGGGACACTGGCTGCACCGCTTGTAGGAGATGTCCGCATTCAATACCGTGTCATTCCCAACAATTTAGATGTCACTGTCTTTGGTCAACAGGAAGAGAATCGCGTTGTTGCCTATTATGAAGGTGAGAATCGGCTGTTATACAGGGTCTATGAAGGGACACGCGAAGAGGGAATCGCCACGATGCGGTCAGAGCATGTCATGATTAGCTGGCTGCTACGACTCGTCGGCTTTCTGATGATGTGGTTTGGACTGTCGGCCTTATTTGGTCCCATCAACACCTTTTTAGACATTTTGCCCGCACTGGGTAGTGTGAGCCGATTTGTCTTCAACGCCATCACGTTCCTCATTGCACTTGTCTTTTCCGCGATCACAATCATCATTTCCATCATTGCGCATAATATCATTGCGCTTATTGTAACCCTTGTTATCGTCACCCTTATAGGATGGTACATCATTAGCCAACGACGGCGAAACAGTGTGCCAGAGCTAGCGTCATAGGCCCACTGAATGAATTCAGTCCAGTATAAACATGGGGGTTCGGCCCTCTCCTAACTAGGTGATAATGTCTATATATCAAGCTCAGGTTCTAAACCAAACTCAAAACCAAACGCCAGAACCAATTCTGGAGATCAAAAACCTACAAACGCATTTCAAACTGGATACAGGCACAATCCGTGCGGTCGATGGTGTCACGCTCACGATGGAGCGCGGCAAGACGCTTGGTGTCATTGGAGAGAGCGGTTGTGGGAAATCCGTGACAGCCCACTCGATTTTGCGACTGATACCATCGCCCCCCGGACAGATTGTGGGTGGCGAAATCCTGCTGCATCGTGACGACGAAGTGATTGACCTTGCGCAACTCAAGCAATCCTCGGAACTCCTGCGCAACATTCGCGGCAATGACATTGGCATGATCTTTCAGGAGCCAATGACCTCATTTGGTCCGCTGCATACCATCGGCAATCAGATCATGGAAACGATCATGATCCATGAGAAAGCTGGCTCAGAATTAGAGGCACGGGCGCAGGCGATTGAGTTGCTCGACCAAGTAGGCATTCCCAATCCGGCGCAGCGTGTCGATGCCTATCCACACGAGTTTAGCGGTGGGATGCGTCAACGCGCCATGATTGCGATGGCCCTGAGTTGTTCGCCCATGTTGTTGATTGCTGACGAGCCGACGACCTCACTGGATGTGACGATTGAGGCGCAGATACTTGAACTGTTGAGTGACATGCAGGACCAGACGGGCATGGCGATTATGTTCATCACGCACAATCTGGCGGTGGTTTCGGAGATGGCCGATTACATTGCCGTGATGTATTTGGGCAAGCGTGTTGAGTTTGGCACCAATCGAATGCTCTTTGAAAATCCACTGCACCCGTATACACAGGGGCTATGGCAGTCGATCCCCAAGGTGGATGGACCAATTGCGCGCTTGGAGCCGATCCCTGGTGTTGTCCCCAGCCCACGCAATTTGCCTACGGGCTGTGTCTTTGCCTCGCGCTGTGCCAAGTTTATGGAGGGTGTGTGTAATGCGCCCAAGCCTGTGCCAACGATTGAGGTAGAAGAAGGGCATTTTGTTAGCTGTTATCTTTATACAGATGAGTACCGTGATCCTGTGCAGCCCAATATCGCCGTCAATGCAGCGGATGAGGTTGACGCTCAATTCGCGGAAGAAGCCGTCTCCGAAGTTGAAGTTGTTGTTAAGGATAAGCCGCTGATTGAGGTCCATAACTTGCAACAATTCTTCCCTATCCAAACGGGCTTTTTCCGGCGGACAGTGGGGTATGTTAAAGCAGTCAATGGGGTCAGCCTCACCATTCACGAAGGCGAAACCTTGGGCTTGGTCGGTGAGAGTGGCTGTGGCAAGTCTACCTTGGGGCGTTCGATCCTGCGATTATACGAGCCAACCGATGGCGAGGTCATTCTGCATCATGACGGCAAAAAGCTGCCCGTATTGGACCTTGAATACAAGGAAATGCGCCCGATCCGCGCCAACATGCAGATGATTTTCCAAGACCCATTCGCCTCACTCAACGAGCGCATGAACGTGCTGCAAAATGTGATTGAACCGTTGGTCTGTAATGACATCGGTACACAACAGGAACGTGAAGAGAAGGCCGAGAATCTGCTCATGCAGGTGGGGTTACGCCCAGAACATATCCGTCGCTATCCACACAGCTTTAGTGGTGGACAACGCCAGCGGATTGGCATCGCCCGTGCGCTTTCCATCGAACCCAAGTTTATTGTGGCCGATGAGCCTGTCTTTGCGTTGGATGTGTCGGTGCAAGCGCAGATTCTCAATTTGATGAAGGACTTGCAGGCCGAGTTTGGCCTCTCCTATCTCTTCATCTCGCATGACATGGCCGTCATCCGCTACATGGCCGACCGCATTGCCGTGATGTATGTGGGGAAGCTGGTGGAGTATGCCTCACGTGATGAGTTGCTGCAAAATCCAGCGCATCCATATACCGAGGCACTGCACTCTGCGGTTCCCCGTCTGGCTGGCTATACGGGCAATACAAGGGAACATGATCGCCGTAGTCGTATTGTGCTGGAAGGCTCACCCCCAGACCCCAGTAACTTGCCAGAGGGCTGTGTCTTCCAAAGCCGTTGCCGCTATGCACAGGCGAGATGTTCGCAGGAGGAGCCGCAGCTACGTGAGATTTCGGATGGGCATTTTGTGGCCTGTCATTTGACAGAGGAGTTGGATTTGATTGGGATTCAGAGTTAGAGACAACACCTACCAATGAGTCAAGCATATTAATCCAAATCAACAGTCAAACGAACGATAGTTTCGCCTGTGGACTCATCGATTTGATACACGATTCTCACACCTGATTTTGTAAACGCATACTGGTCAGCAGTGAGTTTTTCGGCCCAATCAGGACGTGGGTTGGTGTGTAATGATTGAAAGCGAGCGTGGAGCGCGCTGGTGTCAGACATGGTGTATAGTAGACGGATAAGTTTAGGTGTGATGTGTATCGACATAGGTTTGGACTGTTTTCATTAATTCTTCGTGACTCATGTTTGTAATATCAAGATAATTCTCTCCTTCTACACCCTCTTTCATTTGCTTGAATTCTTGGCTGAGAAGAGATGCTTTTTGAAATTGCCGCAGACGTTCTAATTCTGCGGCAATTTTATTCCAATACTCAGGCGAAACAATGACCGCTTTGGGTGTAGACTTGCTAATGACAACCACAGGGTCATCTTTTGCCATTTCAAAAGCCGCATTCGGATGTGTTTTAATATCACCAGACGAAATTGTTTGATATAATTGATACATATGTGTATTGGCTCCTATTGCTGATTTTATGGGAAAGCCTTCCCCATACCTGCTAAATTAGCAGAATTATAGCAGATAATTATCAGAATAACAAAAGGTCAAACTGGTTTTGAATAACTCACAAGTCCGGCTTCTGTGAGAAGCCGGACTTTTTTCAGCAGAATTAGATATTCGTTCGGGAATTTGGCAGAATTGTGTGTTTATAATAATAGGTCCGTAGCTAACCGCGCCTGTGGATAGGCTTTGTACGTTGACACAGACGCGGTACACACCAAGACAACTTACTTATGTGACACACCATCCGTTTGATGGTCATTGAGATTATTCCATAAAATACCTATTCAGTGAGCACGCCCCGTGCGGGTTGATTTCACGAGTTTAACCCACACGGGGCGTGCTCACTAAACAGGTTATGAATACTTATTTTATGGAATAGCCTGATTGCAAAGGAGTACAATCATGACAGCAGCCAAATTCGTTCGACGATTCTTCATCCTCACCCTATGCATCGTGTGGTTGAGCGCACCGCAACCGATGACGCCGTTGACGGCCATTGCCCAGAGCCAACCAACACAGGCAACATTTGATTGCTCGACGGTGAGTGAGATTCCACAGACTGAGTGTGAGGCGTTGGTGGCGATTTATGAAGGCACAGGTGGCCCGAATTGGAATAATCATACAGGGTGGTTGGAGATAGACACACCCTGTCAGTGGTATGGCGTAGTTTGTTATGATGGACATGTCACTGAGCTTAATCTGTTTCATGGTGGTTACTCGCTATTTGGGTTAACGTATTCGCTTCCTGCTGAAATCGGCAACCTAACGCCAGTCATTTACATCTTTCTAATTTATCTATTTCACACGACTGGTGAGTTGTGTTTGTCACCGGTAGGTCTGAGTGCGATGAATCGTCTCGCTCCAGCACACCTAGCTTCGATCATTATGGGAACCTGGTTCTTCGCTTCTGCGACAGGCAACTTCGCTGCCGGTTTGATCGCGAAAGCGACTGGCTCTGGCAGTTTGGA
>JBCCFC010000682.1:0-7416 GCA_039029935.1 Chloroflexota bacterium | reverse complement strand
CGGTCGCCCAAATACACGCATTTGGACGACCGCAAGGGTACGCCCCTACAATCTATGACAAGTTTTGTCTCACGATTTGGTGAAGCCCCTTCTTTATCTTATGTAAGGAGCCAACACCATTATGGACCAACCAGGACTAAACTTTTTATGGCCCTATATGCGTCCCTATCGTCGTCAACTGACGATTGGTACGCTCTACGCGCTCATCAGCGCAGGCGCACAGGCATACAGCCCAGCCTTGCTGGGCTATGCGGTAGACAGCCTCAATCAGGGTGTCCAGACCGACGTGCTTATCTTCTATGCGGTGGGGTTGATTGCGCTCTCCGTCGTCCTTGCCACCTTTCGCTATTTGTTGCGTATGTCAACAGGGCAGATCGCCGCTGGTGTCACCTACCGCATGAGTGCCGATGTCTTTCACCGTCTGCTGCTTTTTGACAAAGAAACACGCGAACAATATGGCACGGGCGATCTGCTCTCACGCGCCACCAGCGATTTTATCTACATCTGGCGATTCTATAGTGCCAGCTTCCAACTCTCCATGCATGCCTTCTTTTTGCTCACCATCGGCTGTGTGCTGATTGCCTTGACCAGTCCATTGCTCGCCCTCTTTGTGATGACGATGTTGTGTCTCAGCATCTTTGTCCAGATACGGCTAGGGCGTCGCATGGAAACATCGTTTCGCCATGTACAGGCGCAGATGGGCACTATCTCGGCCTTTGTACAGGAACACTTAGAAGCCGCGCGCACCCTGCGAGCCTATGCACAAGAGCGCGCCGTGACCGAGGCATTTGCCCAATCCTGCCAAACCTATGTCAAAGACAACCTGCGCTTTATCCTGCAATCGGGGGCAATTTCACCGATCCCGCGCTTTATGGTGCAGTTGTCATCGGCCGCCGTGGTGCTGATTGGTGGCTTGTTCATTTTGGGTGGCGATATGACTGTGGGGCAATATGTGCAGTTTCTTGTCTATCTCACCGTACTCAATGGCGCGGCGCAGATGATTACAGGGGCCTTTGAACGGGCGCAACAGGGTGTTGCAGCGGCGGGGCGTATCGGTGAAGTGCTGCTGCATTGGCCGCAGATTCTCGACACGGACAAGCCTGTGGAGGCCGAGTTCAAGGGGCATATCCGCTTTGAGGATGTCGGTGTGTGGGCAGATGATCAGCAACGCTGGGTCTTGCGCCACATTGATCTGGACATCCCCGCCGGACAGACGTTGGGCATTGTGGGGCCGACGGGTGCAGGCAAGAGCATGTTGATCGGTCTGCTGGGACGGATTCGTGACCCACAGGAAGGACGCGTGACGCTGGATGGGCATGACCTGCGCGATATTCAACTCGCCGAGTTGCGCGAGCATATTGTCTATGTGCCACAGGAGACGTTGCTCTTCAGCATGAAACTGCGCGACAACATTGCTCTTGGTGTGCCTGATACGCCTGATGCTCGTATCTATCGCGCCACCGAGCAGTCACGGCTGGCAAATGATTTGCCACAACTTCCCAAGGGGCTAGACAGCATGGTGGGTGAGCGCGGTACAACCCTTTCTGGTGGGCAAAAGCAGCGCACGGCCATTGCGCGTGGACTGGTGCGTGACCCCAAAGTGTTGCTGCTGGATGATGCACTTTCCAGCGTGGACATGAAAACATCAGCAGAGATTATTTATGAACTGCGCAATGATCAAGCCAAGCGCACCAGCGTGATTGTCAGTCAGCGTATGGCAGCGGTACAGAATGCGGACCAGATCATCGTGCTGGATCACGGGCAGATTATTGAACGTGGCACACCGGATGTACTCTTGGCCGAGGGTGGCCTCTACGCCGAAATGTATCATCGTGAAATTGAGCAATCAGAAGAAATGGTTGCAGAAGCGGTTCAAGAAGCACTTACATTGGGGGAGAAGAGCAATGTCACAACAAAACGGGTTCGCGCCTACGCATAATCATACGGATCACACAAATAACAGTACACATGACGTTACACATAACGTTACACATAACGCCACGCATAACGCCACACATGTAGCAACCCCACCGCCCGCCAGCGCAGAGGATATACGCATCGAGGTTGAGCAAGTGCGTCAAGACTTGGAGCGCATTGATCAGGCTGAATTTTCCATGCCTAAGGACTACATGGAATCGATTCGCCAGAGTGAGCTGGAGCGTAAAATTGAAGGCATTGATGATGTTGAGGAAATCAGTCAGGATGGGGCACTGTTTCGCCTCTTAGGGGACGCCATGCGTCCCTATTGGTATTGGATGGCGGCAGCATTGGTCCTGATGTTGGTCGTCGCCAGCCTCAATGTGATCCCGCCCTATCTGCTCCAACAGGCCATCGACGGGCCCATCAGCGTAGGTGAATCCGGACCGCTATGGGGGTTGGCCGCACTGTATGGCGTCACAGCCATTGCCATCTATGTCTTGACCTATGCCTACACCTACTTTTTACAGCAGGCCGGACAGCGTGCCTTGGCAGACCTACGGGTGCGGCTTTTCTCGCATCTGCTCAACCATGACTACGCCTTTTTATCACGCACGTCTACAGGTGAATTGGTGGCACGGCTGACCAACGACATTGATCAACTCAACGCCGTTCTCTCTAGCAGCATCGTCGTTGTGTTGGTCGAGGGCGCAACCTTTGTCGCCGTGCTGACCACCATGTTTATCATCAACTGGCGGCTGGCCTCGCTTGCCATCATCATCCTGCCCGTTGTCCTTGTGGTCACGGTCTACTTCCGTCGTCGTCTCCGTCGTTCATCGCAGGGCGAACGCTCGGCCATGGCGCGCATCAGTTCCTTCCTCAACGAGCATCTGCATGGCTTGACCGTTGTGCAACTCTTTAACCGCGAAATCGAAAGCGAGGAAGAGTTTGACATCTACAACAGCCGCTATCGTCGCTCGCTGATCGTGTTGCGTCATCACAGCGCGGTTTTTCTTTCCGTGCAGGAAGTGCTGGCCTCGATTGGGCTGGCGATGATGCTCTATGCAGGTGGGTATGGGGTACTGGCTGGATGGGCATCACTGGGTGTCCTCGTCGCCTTCATCCAATACACACAGCGCGCCTTTCGCCCCGTCATCATGCTCTCACAACAGTACAACGCCGTTCAGATCGCGCTAGGAGCCGCCGAGCGTATCTATCGCATGTTGCAGACGCCGCCCACCATCCAAAGCCCATCGCAGCCTGTGCCATTGGGCAAGGTGGCAGGCAATATCGAGTTTGACAACGTGCGTTTTCAATACGTCAAGGATGAACCCGTGTTGCGTGGTGTGCGCTTGGATATCCCCGCGGGACAGTCGGTTGCCATTGTTGGGGCAACGGGGGCTGGCAAATCGAGCATGGTCAGCTTGGTGGCGCGGCAATATGACCCACAGGATGGCGTAGTGCGACTCGATGGCACCGATATCCGTCAACTAGACTTGGCCGAGCTACGTCGCGCGGTCGCCGTTGTCCCACAAGACCCCGTGTGTTTATCGGGAACCATCCGTCAGAATATCCGCCTCTACGACGAATCCGTCAGCGAAGAGCGTGTCAAGGAGGCTGCGGAGTTTACCAACGCGGCCCAGTTTATCGAAGAACTGCCCAATGGCTATGATTTTGAGGTATTGCCCGGTGGTGGCAACCTCTCACAGGGGCAACAGCAGTTGCTGGCCTTAGCCCGTGCGCTTGCTCTCAGCCCCGACGGTGTACTCGTCCTAGATGAAGCCACCAGCAGCATCGACACCGCCACCGAAGCCCTCATCCAAGATGCCCTCGAACGTATCCTGCGCACCCGCACCAGCATCGTCATCGCCCACCGCCTCAGCACAATCCGCAGTGCCGACCGCATCATCGTCATGGACAAGGGGCAGATTGTTGAGGATGGCGACCATATTTCGCTGTTGGCAGCGGGTGGGTATTACGCCAAGTTGCATCAGCACCAGATTGTGCCGGAGATGAGTTGAGTACCTAGCTTATTGCTTACGAATTTGTTTTAAGAATGTAAAATGATATCCCCTTATCTCGATTTACTATAGACAGCCAAGCCAATCTCTGATATGCTTAAAGTTCATCCATCACAATACATAGACACACTGGCCGAAAAGTAACACAGGCATCCTGCCTGTCGCAATCAATACAGCGATGCACCCGAAAAGTAACACAGGCATCCTGCCTGTCATAGCCAATCAATACGTTGATGCTACTTTCAGGGAAGACAAGAGCAAGACACAGACACATAAAAATAAGTCAATAGTAAGGAAGAAGGAATGACAATAGAACAACGAGTACAACGAAAACACCCGACAAGGCTAGATGAACAGACGTACTCACGGCTCTCTCAGTCTGAAATGCCGAAAACAGATACGCCAAGCAATGGTGAGGTCCATCATACGGGCGCTATTCAACGCGCCAGCCTAGACCCCAGCACATTGACACCACAGGATGCACAAGTTCTCCAACGCACCATAGGCAACGCTCAACTCACCACGTTGCTCCAAAACCACAAGGCTGGCGGTGATAGTAGCGCGAGCAGTCAGCGGACATCTGCCCCCACACAGATCAACTTTGAACGCAGCATCCAGCGTATGGCCGAACATGTCGATTCGCTGGTTGCTCAAGGGGAACAACTGACAGCGCAATCGCAACAGCACCGTCAGTCAAAGAATACAGCCACTGTCCCAGAGCAAGTGCAGCGTACCGATATCGTCCAACGTACAGGAGGGACAGGTGCGACAGATGCGATCATCCAACGCACAGGGGTGGTCACGTTTACGAATGCCTTCGGGAAAACCTTTACCCAGAGAGTGACAACATTCTTAGAAATGAAAAATTGGCGGCGCGGTGGTAAGGCCCGTAAAGATGGCACAACCTATGATCAGATTCTGACTAAATTACACGCACTTCATGACAAAAAATCGTATGGCTCTTATAAAGACAGTGAAAATGCAATCACCGAGATTACAGGTCTGATTTCAACGTGGGTCCGTAAACACCCAGTCAAATATTATTTCAACCCCCTGCGATCAAGCGCACTCATGACACTTGATCAGCAATTATCTCGCGCACTGGGCATCCTTCACACATCATGGGAACTGGAGCGAGAGCGGCGGAGAATGCAGATAGTCGAAGAAAGACTACAGATGCCAGATAATAAACAACAGGTGACAGAAAAGCATGTAGGCCGTCCACGCATTGGTCCCGATCTATCAAAGCTTCGTTCCAGAGTTGAACCAGGGATGGTGGAGCCTGGCGCACCCATGTCGTCTGTCAAGATGCACAACGATGCACCCATAGGTAGCCAAGTGATCAAGCCCCATGATTTGTCTGGGTTGGATAAGCGCGGTTCTGAAGGTGATGGCAACGAGACAACCACAGGGTTTCCTGGCTTGGGTAAGATATTGAAAAATATGATCCAAATCAATGACGAGCTAGATGATGATGTTGTTCATGAAATGGAAACGGATAGTGGTCTGGAGAAGATACCCATCGACCAAATGCAACCGGGTATGCCTGTCGATGTGGATATGATTGATAATGAAGATGAGGGTGGGCAAACAACGACGGGACCATCATTGCAAAAAATTCTTGATCATATGCTCTCTAAGACACCAGGCGGGGACGACGATGTGAGTGATGAACTGGATGATGACGCACCAGTTGCTTTTGGTTCAAATATGATCAATACGCATGACATTGGCTATACGATAGGTATGCTTCAAGGGGGAGAAAAGGACCATCCGATTGGCGAATTGGATGATGTCGATATCTATGATCCAGTAGATGGGGATAGAGAAACAAGATATGATGAAGATTAGGCGCGTGGACATCCTTGTCTGTCTCTGATTGGGTATTTGAGATGCAACGGGCAAGGATGCCCATGTCACTATTCTTCCCCAAATGTACACCGGGGTATACGCCATCACCTTACAAATTTGTTTTAAAAGTGTAAAATCCACCCATTCTATCGCTGTCGCTATGGACACCAAGACCAATCTCTGCTATGATTGTCGTCATAAGCCAATAAATAATGCTCGACAAACGCAACAACTTTTTGCTATAATAGATGACAGTTTATAGATCTATACATTGGGAATGCGCGGAGACAGATACACGGGGCTAAATAAAAGGAAGTACACATGACGACAACACAACAGGTGCAACGCAATGCACCAACACAATTGGATGAACAGAAGATTGCACGCCTCTCTCAGCCAGAGATATCGAGTCCAGATATGCAGAGTGGTGGTGAGAGCAGCCATTCAGGGGCGGTTCAGCGCGCAAGCCTCGACCCTAACACATTGACACCACAGGATGCGCACTATCTTCAGCGTACGATTGGCAATGCGGGGTTGACCACGTTGCTCCAAAATCGTAACGGTGGTGATGGGGCGAGCATTCAACGCACACCAACGCAGATTAACTTCCAGCGTAGTATTCAGCGTATGAGTGAACATGTGGACTCCTTAGCTGCCCAGGGGCAGCGTATGAGTAACGGTAGCGACTCTATTCAGCGAACAGGAACGCCTTCTCAGTCGGGACCAATCATTCAACGGAACGTTGATCTAGTACTAACAACACGTTATGGTGTGGTAAAAAAGTTTAGTATTATGAGCGTAGATGAGGTAAAAGCGGGGGCTGGAGACTCCGGTGGTCCAAGATATAATGCAATCCTTGCAGGACTTGCATTCTTGCATAATAAAACTAATCCAGATAGGCTACAATTACGCGATGGGTATGTTGTCGAGGGACTTATTACTAAGATAGATAAGTACTTACGTGCTCACAAAAAAGGAAAGAGGTCCCCCACACTCAGACGACTGAAAAGTCAATTAGACACCATCAACGTAATTCTTGACACCGCACCAATAGCTCCAGTAACACCGCCTCCATTAGAGATTCCGAAATCGAAATCAACAAGCGACGAGAAGGAAACTGAAACAATCGTACCACCCATATCCAGACCCTCTAGTGCATTTGCTGGCAATCTATTTGATAACATAGATCTAGATGATGATATGTTGAACGATATTGTCTCTGATATGGCTAACCCAACAACAAGCAAGGAGAAAAATTTCGAGATAACGCTTTCCCATCTGAAAAAGATGTTGGAATTGGATCCGGATCAAGATATCGATACGTCAGAGCTAAGTGGCGATGCACTCATGTATTATGCAAAGTTTATACTAGAAAAAGGAGACAGGTTGCTTCAAGAGACAGATGATCTTCTTGACGATGACGGATAATAAAATGCGTTTCTGAGTGTTTCATCATGTCATGCTCATCGCTAATCCCTTCCGCTGGCCTATCCAGCGCGAACTCGCACAGTCGTTTGATGATGGGTATGAGGCTCCAGTGACATCGAGAAAACTTGTCTATACTTCCCGAAGGTGAATAAAGGATACAAAAAAATAAAAAATTAGTGTATTTAGTCTTTTTTTTTAT
>JBCCFC010000681.1:0-7417 GCA_039029935.1 Chloroflexota bacterium | reverse complement strand
TTTCGGGGAATCTTTCTGGACTCGAATAATGATTGTCCCTGTCTCTGCTTGGTAGCCATCTAGCTTCCCCGATTTGAACCATCTGTATGCTGTTTTATAGCTTATGCCTGTTTGTTTTGCATATTCACTTAGCTTCATAATGAGGGTTATTATACCATACTTAGCCATGTTTGTCTAAATTTATTTCAATTAGTTTTCACCCTTCTCACGCCATCCATCTGTGCGTCTGTAAAATCTGCCCCTTCAACATTGGCATCAACCAGAATGGCGTTGGTTAAGTCTGCGCCTGTAAAGTTCACATCTGTCAAAATTGCATGACGGAAATCCACACCTTGCAGGTCAAACCCGCTCAGATCGGCGCCGCTCAAATTGGCCCAACTGAAATTTCGTACAGGCAACAGTTTCGGGACTTCGTGGTGATTAACTAATTGCCAGACTGTGCGCCACTTGGTGGAGATTTGCGTTGTCTCATCCATCATTGCCCCATGCAGTTGGGTCAGGCTTAAATCTGCCCCCGTAAAATTGGCCCCACGTAAGTCTGCGCCAAGTACTGAGGCGTGACGAAGACTTGCTTCCGTGAGATTCGCTTTGTGCAAGTCGGCATTGTCGAGCGTGGCAAAACGTAGATCCGCCTCAAACATTGAACTGTTGGCAAAGGTCGTGCCAGAAACATTGGCTTCACGCAAATAAATATGGTTAAGCCGTGCATTGCTAAAGTCTTGGTTGGACAGTTGCAACCCATTGGTATGCTGGTTGAGTATTTCCCACACGAGTCGCCATTTCGCCGGCATCAAGGTTTGCTCATCCAACACTGTCTGTGAAAGGTCAGCCATCTCTAAATTAGCATCGGTCAAATCCGCACCCGTAAGGATGGTGCGCTTCAAACTAGCCTGCGACAAATTGGCCTCACGCAGGTTGGCTTCATGCAGGTATGCTTGGCCTAAATTGGCGCGCACCAGTTGACGACCAACAGCGGACTCATTGGCAATGGACCATACGAGTGCCCATTTGGATGATAAGTCTGTGTCCTCATCAATCACGCTTCCCAAAAATCGTGCCTCACCAAGGTCGGCTCCTGCCAAACTTGCCCCACGCAGGTCCGCCCCCCGCAAATCGACCTGCAACATGCGTGTCCCCTTCATGTTCGCCCCACGCAAATCTGCCTCTTGGAGGTTAGCCTGCGCCAAATACGTGCCGACAAAGTTGGCATTACGCAAGTCTGCACCTGACAGGTTTGCTTCTTGCAAGCTGGCAAAATAAAAGTTGGTGCGCTGGAAATTCATGTTTGAGAGGTCAGTATAGCTCAAGTTGGCCTCGGAGAGGTCCAACCCCTGATAATCATCAATGTCCTGGCTTTGCAAGGATGCATAGTCATAGCCCACACAGGTTGGTGGACAAACCGCAAAGTCGCGTTTGAGACGGATGCCATACATCACATAAAATGTCAGCAGGAGGATTGGCCCCCCGACAATGATAATCGTCCAAAGATTTGCCATTCTCTCTCGGTCGAGCGGGGGGCGAGATAGCTTGCGCTGGTCTAGCTTGAGTTGTTGTGTCATAATTTATCTTGTGCTTTTTCTATAATCGTCATATCAATCTATTCATCTACGATACTGATAGTATATAGCCGATTGCGCTAATTTTCTGTATGATCATTTTTATACTATGATACGGTATACATGTTTGGGGTAATCAACCTGTGACATCGGAGACACGATCTAAGTAGAATCAAGAAAGTCCTTATGGATAGATGGCTGTGGTCGAGAAAGTATCGGGACAGGAAGATTGGTCCAATCTAGGAAACCTCAAAACTGATCTTACCAAATCAGTTGAAATGCAGCCAAACAATCAATGAAGGAGCCATGACACCATGCATCGACTTCAAACCATCCTACGCCAAGAGGCCATCCCCTTCCTGCTTGCCACCCTTGGCTTTCTCATCCACGAAATCGGTGTCAACTTTTTTAGCTGGAAATACAAACTCGTTGTCGGTGGTTTCACAGGGTACTCACTCTTTGCCAATTACGTCTGGGGCATCAGCCAAAGCAGTTTTATCTTTGTCACCTGCACCATCTTGATTCTCAGCGCATTTATCTTTGCCAACCTCAAAATCGGCTTCAAAGCGATATATGGTTATCTCTTTATCTCATTGACCATCGACTGGATGAAACACCTCTTTCACATTGAGCAAGTGGTTGGGAGCAGTTTCCAGACCCGACTCCTCGCCATCACCGTAAGTGCCGTTTTCTCTGGCATGGGAACCTATCTCTTTGTGTCCAACGAATATAGCTCTGGCAACGCCACCACCATGTACCTCACCGTCAAACAGTTTGTCAACATCTCATTACCCCGCTTTATCTTGATTTCCGATGCAATTTTGGTCGCTCTGACAGCCTACATGCTGGGTATTGAGTCAGCAATTGTCATGGCATACGGCTCGTTGATTCTATTTGTTACCCTGCGGTTATGTTTTCGTTTGTTGCCAAGGATGAGACTTTAATCACAGAGAGAAACGAGGAGATAGGGAGAATAGGAGACGAGGAGAATGGGAGAATGGAGACTATTTTCAACCCTTCAACCTTTCAACTCTTCAACTTTTATACACGAGGCAGACAGACAAAAATCAACCAAGTCCGTTACAGAGTTGCTATCCGTTCAAGCACCTCGGCATTAAACTGATCTGGATGTACGCTAACAGTCCGCTTGATTACCTCACGCCAAATGGGCGCAGCGGCAAAGACTTCGCGCAGGATATCCAATGCCGCAGCCTCATGGTCGGTGTTCAATACTTTACCAAGCAGCGTGGTTCCGTATTGGTACTTGTATTGCAGTCGGCTATCTTCATTGGGTACTTCCCGAATAGCCTCATTGAACTGCTCAATAGACAGCGCAATTTGTTCGTCGGCCACATCTGGGCTAAACAGCGGCATGGCAGATTGATAGACACGGTGATGCAGCCGTTGTTTGTCAACCAGCAGCCGCAATTCTCGCAACGGTTCAGGGCTGTCATAGACACGGAAATCGCAAAGATGTCCTTCCCAAGGTTTGTCAACGGGTGCGGCTGAGGCCACTTTGATGACCGCCGATTGCGACCCCCGGATATCACCACCTTCATTCTGAGCCGCATCCATCGCTGCCATCATCCGGTCCACCAACTCGCCCTCAGCGTTTTCATACGCATCCGCCATTGCCTGCCAGACAGTATCCTTGAGCATGAGATTGGCTTGGCAAGCATAGTATTCACCTGTGACATGGGGCCCGCGGCAGGCGTACACCGTTCGCCTGTGAACGCCGCAACCCGTCCCTGTATATCCATCATCGCCACTTGGTTTTGATATGATTTTTCATCGCTCTGCCGTAGACTTGTCAGAATTTGCTCCGGTGTTTTGCCCAAACGCATCAACTCAAACCCAGCAAAGGCATAAAACGGGTCCGAGGCGGCTTGGCTGGCAATAACACCCACGCCGGGCTGAACCCACATGACGCTGTTGCAGGCGGCGAAGTTGTGGGTTTGCATGGCTGCACCCAGTTTTTGGCTTTCTGGGTCATAGGCGATGATGGAGTAAGTATTGGTCATGTCAAATAGATTCGTCATTAGATAATAGTGGTCCTTTCGCTATTGGTACTGTCCGCATTAGGATGTCCTTCGAGCAGGACAGGTAAACTAAACGTCATGGGGTCTGTATATACGGGAGAAAAGTCTGTGTATATGTTAATGGCAGCGTTCGGACTATAGCCTCTTCACTGTATTCACTCCATAACTCGTTTTGTTGATCATCCTCTGTGCTAAAAGAAAATACCCCAAAGTGCGGTGCAGTATAGGTACGTATTTGAAAGGTGTAATCTGTATCAGCCATCAACCCCGAAACCATATAAATATAGTCGGACTTCGTAACGGTTTTCCCATGAACGCTGTAAATACCGTTGTTTACGAGGTTAATCTCATAGTGACCATCTTTTTCTTTAAAGCGAATCGGGGTCCAATTGAGTTGGACTGTATTACTGGAGAGGGCGGTTGCAATTACATTTGTGGGCGCAATGGCTTGTGTTTTCGCCCAACCACCACCATATTCGGCAAGCATGGTGGTCAACGTTTCATCATGAATGACAAGACGATTGTATGCAAGGTTTATAGATAAACAATAAAAAGGATACGGGAGTGCTAGTGAACACTCTTCATTCGTCGAAAGGTTGCTAATTTCCGAAGGAATGCTGCTTAACTTATTGGCGTTGAGGTGCAGATCTCTAAGTTTCGGCAGGCTGCCAATGACAGGGGGAATGCTGGTCAATTGGTTATTTGCCAGTTCAAGACTCACAAGGTTAGAGAGGTTGCCAATTTCAGGAGGGACGCTGCTCAACTTGTTGGCGTTGAGGAAAAGGTCTATAAGATCGAGGTTGCCAATTTCAGGGGGGATACTGCTCAACTCATTGGCAGATAGTGAAACCCACCGAAGATTGGAGAGGTTGCCAATTTCTGGCGGAATATTACGTACCTTGTTCCTAGTGAGGCGAAACGCCTCCAATTTAGAGAGGTTGCCAATTTCTGGCGGAATGTTACTTAGCTCGTTGGACGATAACGAAAGACTCTGAAGGCTCGATAGATTGCCAATTTCTGGCGGAATATAAGTCAATTTATTAGAACTCAGATCAAGCCGCTCAAGGTTAGAGAGGCTCCCAATTTCAGGGGGTATGCTACTTAACGCATTAACACGAAGATCAAGCCGCTCAAGGTTTAAGAGATTACCAATTTCAGCAGGAATACTACGCAAATTGTTCTGATCTAGGGTAAGTCGTTCAAGATTAAATAGGTTCCCAATTTCAGCAGGTAATTCCTCTGTTAAGTTATTATTGGATAACTCTAAATGGGTGACATGTTTGTTACGACATATCACCGCGTACCAATTACATGGTTGTGCTGTTTGTAACCAACCTGTATCTTTATGCCAGTTATGCCCCTCTGTGTCGTGATAAATTGCCACCAATGCTTCGCATTCACCCTGTGGAACTTGGCTGACAGTAATACAATCAAAGGCTATTTGGGTGGGCTGATTCTGTCCACGGGTGGATATTGCAGCAGTGATGGGCATGGGCGGCGTCCTGTTACACACAATGACAATAACCATAAGTATGGTGATACGAATGACTCTAAAGCTTCCATCCATACTGTGATCCTTTAAATTGCTGGGTGATGAGTATGCCACTTGGTCGATTTCTCATAGGCATGACCAATCTGACAAAGTAGCTCCTCTGCCAAATGATGCCCCACAAACTGAAGTGACAATGGCAATCCGTCATCATTAAATCCGCTCAGAACCGACAGCGTCGGCGCACCGTTAAAATCAAACGGAATCGTGAACATCTGTCGTGATAGATCATACATGCCACGTGGTTGATGATAGGTGCTGGGGTCAACGGACCAGGGCACACCGGGCATGGTGGGGCACGCCAACACATCAATGTCCTTGAAGACCTCGCTGAGTCGCCCGTTGCATTCAGCGCGAACATTGTTGGCGCGTGCATATTCAACACCCGTGATGCTTGCCCCCAAATCCAGCCATTCACGGAACCATGTGCCATAGTCGTCTTGCTGTGACGGATAAGTAGCCTCATGTGCCAGTACAGCTTCGGTGGAGCAGAGCGTCGGCCATGCGGAGACAAATTGGTCGAGAGCGGGCAAATGGATAGGGACAATCTCTGCACCCAAAGAGGCCAAGATTCGCACTCCTTCAACAACCGATGTGGCGACATCAGGGTCTACATGCTTTGCCATAAACACTTCATCAATGCCGATACGGAGGCCCTGCACACCCGCGTCAATGTTCGCCAGCATATCTGGTACAGATTCGTGTCGTGATGTCGGGTCATTGGGGTCATGCCCAGCGATGGCTTGGAACATGATGGCGGCATCAGCACTGCCGCGTGTCAACGGGCCAATGTGGTCCAGCGACTCGGACAAGGCCAGCACACCATAACGGCTGACACGTCCCCATGTTGGCTTCAGCCCCACCACGCCACAGGCCGCAGCCGGAAAGCGGATGGAGCCGCCCGTGTCGCTACCGAGAGTGCCATAGGCCAAGCCCGCCGCTGTTGCCGCCCCTGAACCACTGGAAGATGATCCCGGCCACGCATCTAATTTCCAAGGATTGAGTGGGATATCCAGCTCAGGATGATAGCCACCCAACGCACCTTCTGTCAGGTTGAGTTTGCCCAATAACACTGCACCCGCCGCCTCTAATCTTGTAACCACTGTAGCATCGTAGGTTGGTACGTGGTCTGCCAGCACCTTGGCCCCGCCCATTGTACGAACGCCCTTGGTAAAGCAGAGGTCTTTCACCGCAATCGATACACCATGTAGCGGGCCACGATACTGACCTGCCGCAATCTCTGCATCTGCTTTCTGGGCCGCAGCCAATGCATGGTTCGCCATCACAATGGCATAGCTTTTGAGCGTCCCATCGACAGCCTCGATTCGCTCTAAGATGCTGGTAGTCAGTTCTGTTGACGAGATTTCACGCTGTTCAAGCAGCGATGCTACCTCGGTTAATGTCATGTAATGCAGTTCTGTATGTTGGTTACTCATGAATTTATTGGCTCCTATAAGGTTACACGCTGTGCAGACAGACAAAACTCAACCACGTCCGTCCTGCCACATCCACATGCACATCCTGTACATCAAGCCCACAGTCATTTAGCATCGCACACATCTCCGCCTCTGTATATCGAGCAAAGAACCGTTTGACGCCCTCCATATATCCCTCGTTCCATACTTCGCCATCCCCTTGTTGCAGTCGGATAATGAGCATCCCCTCCGGTTTTAGAATGCGTTTCATCTCACGCAGACAAGCGGGCACCTGGGCTTTGGGGATGTGGAGCAGTGATGCACAGGAATAGATACCATCAAAGGTGTGATCCGCAAAAGCGAGGTCGCGCATGTTCATCTGCACGACGGGGCTGGATACGCACCCGGCAGCATAGGCAAGCATGTTCATTGACAAATCCATGCCAACCGCCTGAACGCGATGGGTCTCAAAATATTGCACATCTCGCCCTGTGCCACAGCCCACGTCGAGTACACAGCCATCGGTCCCAACATGGGTAATCAGCCGTTGCATCAGTTGTTGAAGGCTATCGATGCGGCTCCCGTGATTTTCAGCAACAAAGCTGTCTACGATTTGGTCATAGGCTGCTTGTACTTCATTTGATACATCAATCGTCATGTGCTATTATCTTTTTTACAGTTTTCTGCAAATATCTATCAAAATTGCGTCGCATAATTTTATATATTACGAGAGAAAAATTGAAATCTTTTTCAACCGCAATAAAATTCCTTAAATAGATTTAAAAAGTTTTTGAGGTTATTATATTACGCCTATAATTTTTTTAAAATTGGTAAATTGCTCTTTTATCAATTTAAAAT
>JBCCFC010000680.1:0-7428 GCA_039029935.1 Chloroflexota bacterium | reverse complement strand
TGGGGTGATGGGGTGATGGGGTGATGGGGTGACAAGGTAAGTTAGTCGCTCTTCAACCCTTCAATCCTTCAACTCTTCAACCTTTCAACTCTTCAACTCTTCAACTCTTCAACATGTCAAAACCATTAAAACCAGATGTTTCAATCATTCTACCCACCTATAACGAACGAGACAACATTTGCGATCTGATTGACGCCATTTGTGTAGAACTGCAAGCATCACCCAATGATATACATCCAGCTACACACCCAAAACAGTTTGAGATATTGGTGATGGATGACAACAGCCCTGATGGGACGGCAGCGGTTGTGCGCGACCGATATAACTTGGGCGAGGACAATGTTGGTGCATTGCAGGAGATGGGGATGCTCTACCTGCATGTACGCACCGCCGAGAATGGACAGGAAAAAGGGCTTGCCAACTCGATTATCGACGGCCTACAACGAGCAACAGGGCACACCTTGGTGGTGATGGACACCGACTTTAACCACGATCCCGCCATGATTCCGCAGATGGTCGATTTGCTACGCTATTACGATCTGGTCATCGGCAGTCGCTTTGTCATGAAAGGCGGCATGGAGGACACAGGCCGCTATTGGGCCAGCTTTGCCTACAACGTCTTCATCCGCACCCTCTTCCACAGCCAAATCCAAGACAACCTCAGTGGCTTCTTTGCCGTGCGTCAGGAACGTCTCTTTGAGCTACAACCCGACTTTGACAAAATCTTCTATGGATATGGCGACTACTTTATTCGCCTGTTGTATGTGGCGTGGCGCAGTGATTGGGAGATATTGGAGGTCCCCGTCTTCTATATTTTGCGGCGACATGGGGATAGCAAGACAGGGTTCTGGTCGATTTTTCAGCAGTATACACGGGCTGTGTTAAAATTGAGGGTGAATGGGCTGTAATTGAAATGTTTATGGAGCCGCTGTTAGGAGGTCAAATATGAAAAAATTTGCCGCTTCATCTGTCAAATCGTATAGAGTTCCGCCACCACCGAGCTTTGTTCCCAAAGAGAAGCCAAAGAAAAATAGTAATGATACGATAACGCGCTATGGTCAGAAGGACGACGAGAGAGTTGATCAGATACAAAAACTCCTTGATGAGGGGTTAATTGCATATACACAGACTGGTTCAGAGATTAGAATGATTGCTAGAGATATCAGAGAATATAAACGAGAATGTGACGAGGTACGGATGAATGCGCTAATTGAGTTGGTAAGAATGAGTGAAGAACTTGGTGGCTATGAAGAATTGAGATAGGAAATCAGCATTTACAATGAGACAAGTTTTACATCAGGGTATTTTAAAATTTTCGCATCCACAGTGAGCAGTTTTATATCATAAACTCTAGCGGTCGCAACAATAATTTGGTCGGCAGGATCACGATGAAATGTACCGGGCAAAGAGTTTGCTTCAATGGCAATCTGTGGTGTGAAGTCCAGTAACTTAACACCCGGATACATCAGCGCATTATCTATCCATTCAGTGGTCGAGACAGAAAACGCTAGGCGACCTAACTGAATTAGTTTCGCGACCTCCCAGCAAGAAATAACACTGATACCAACCCCTGTTGAAAGTTGAGATTCAATGAACGTCTTAGATTTTGAGGATAGCCGAGCATTATTGGTCATCCACCAAATCCAAATATGAGTATCAAGCAATATCATTGTAATACTTCCCAATCATCAACTGCCACAGGCTCAAAAGGGTCGTCATATTTGAGTAATGTTCCTGCCAGAGGATATTCAAGATTGTTTGTATCTATCGTTTCCTCATCTAAGGATGTCTCGGCAGGAGAGGTAATCGCAAATATACGTTGACGAACATACTGGGCTAACCATGACAAGATTTGTAGTTGGTCTTCGAGCTTTAGCTGTCGAATTCCCTGTTCTATTTGTAAAACGGTCATAGATTCCCTCTCGATTCACGAAAATTAGATATGCTTATCACAAACAGTATTCCATATTATAGCATGCAAAAGTCTAAAAAGTCATTATTCAAGGATTATCCATATGCATTATTATAGACTCATTCCTTTCATAATCGCTATATTTCTCCTCACCGCCTGCAACAACGGCATCGGTCGCCTAGACTGGCGTATCGGCCCCCTGCTCTACGACGTATCCATCGCCCCCACCCAAATCACACCCAACGCCGACGGCAAGGAGGATGTTACCGAAATCCAGTACAGTCTCCAGCGTCCGGCTATGGTCAGCATCTATCTCGAAGACGAGGAGGGCGAGCGTTTCTATTTTCGGCGTGACCGTCGGCGGTCGGCGGGGGACTATAGTGTGTATTGGGGTGGTGTGGTTGATAATGCCGTCAACCAGGATGCTACTGTGCCGGGTGATACAGTACCAGATGGACAGATAGAAGTGCTGAGTTATGTATTGCAAGATGGCGACTATCAACTAAGCATTGCCGCTACTGAGATTGGTGGTACGTCAGAGCCTGTGGTGGTGCAGACACCAATGCGCTTGGAGGCGGCTGACACGCAAGTCCCAGAGATGCACAACTTTGCGGTCGTACCCGAAGTCTTTCGCCCCAATCAGGATGGGCTGCGCGATGACTGGGTGAGCATCAGTTATTATTTGACCAAGGATGTGGAAACCATTCAGGTGTACTTGTTGGACCCTGATGAGCCAGACTTCAAGTTTATTATCCCCGAAGACCCTGGCGTTGCCGAGACGACGGATGAGGGGTACCACGAGTATCGCTATGAGGGTGGTGTCGATTTGAATGCGGACCCACCACCGGACGGAACCTACATCATCGTTGGTGAGACGCGCGACAAGGCAGGCAATGCCATGCGCATCCGCCAGCAACTGACAATTGAGGAGGGCGGCAAGCCACGTGCAGATGTCGCACAGGGTGAGATTGATTGGCATGGTGAGATGAACCGTGTCATCGGTGTGCCTCTGGGTGAACAGTTCTGCTTTGACGCCATTGTCACCAACGAGGGTACAGTCCCCATCCGTACAACAGGGCCTTGGCCGGGACAAGCATACAATTTCACCGAGAACTACAACACACTGGCAGCGCAGGGCAATGAGACGTGGTTTCAACAGGCGGGTGTGTGGCGTTTTGGCATCAACTATGACACAACCGGATTGGACTTCCCCTTCCGCTGGGCAATTGGACGCCCCGAAGATTTAGAGAAACGTGTGATTGATGGCGAAGAACAGTGGTACTTGCTGCCCGGTAAATCGGGCGAAGTTTCGGGCTGTATCACGGTTGATGAGAAGCCGCCTGTTGGCACAAACGTGTGGTGGGGCGGGTTGATTCATGAGTTTGTCGGCGTGGCGAACAATTATATTGACCGAATTTCTGTGGATGTGGGTGCGCCGTAATATGATAACGAATACCACCCAAAAAGATGGATCGTTTGGTGATTTTGATTTTGCACACGCGTTGGAATACTTGCAATTGTTCCCATTTTTGCGATGGAATGTTCCGCCCAAAACAGTACACGTCAGCAATATTTTAAAGACCAATTTGCAACGTGCCGAAAGACAATTGATTGTCGGCTCAAATGCATGGGAATTGAGATTGTTGATGAAACTTGTCTTTCTGGAAGCTCTTGAAAATCACGACTTACGCATGTGGCAAGAGAAACAGGTGGATGCGGGGATTGCTCCGTTTAAAGGAAAAGCCGATTTTGTCTTCACCGCCTACCAAGCCAGTTTCAGATTCCCCTATGTAATCATGTGCGAAGCCAAGAAAGATAATTTCGAGCAAGGTTGGGGGCAATGTCTCATGGCAACCAAAGCTGCACACATGATGAACGAAAAGCAAGACCGAAAATTCGATCTTTTCTCTATTGTCAGCAGCGGTAAAATATGGGAATTTGGCAAATATACCACCGACAATAAATTCTACAAGACCGATTCATATTCACTTGCACAGGTAGACATCATTCTGGGCATTCTGCATCAAATCTTTACCGAGTGTGAAGCAAACAAATAGCCAAGGTTGAAGGGCTATCTTACTCAACCCTTCAACCTTTCAACTCTTCAACTTTTCAACCCTAAATCAACCCATAATGCGCATCAATCTCTCGCTGATATGCATCCACCTCACCATTCACCATCTCATCCATCGTCACCGTGCGTCGTGCCTGTGAGGACTCAATCATACCAAAGGCGGCGGCCAAATCCATCACACCGACCATGCCATCAGTTTCGGGCTGTCCACCAGTCTCGATGGCCTTCAGCCAATCATATTGTTGAATCGCATAAGGGTCGCGCAGACGGGCATCCAACCCCAGCGGATAGAACTGCTGCTTAACTTCATCCGACGCCTCGGCCTCAAACAGATCAGCGACTGGCGTGCGTGTGCCGTCATCCAGAATGACTTCACCGCCTTTGATGCAACCTTTTGAGCCGTAGAATGCGGGTGCGCCTGGAATTGCCAGTGCCTCGCCATGACCAGCCCATGACCACAGGAGTTGACCGATACCGCCATTGGCAAAGTTGATGGTCGCAAAGTAGGTGTCATCGACATTGGCATCGGTGCTGAACTGCACATTGCCCGCGTCATCACGATGCGCACGTGTTGGCTCAAAGGTGCGCACGGAGGCATGGACAGATTCGATGTCACCACAGACATAGGCGGCCCAGTGCATGGCATGGACACCGATGTCAATGGCGCCACCGCCCCCTGCCTCTAGTTTGCGATGACGCCAAGGCGTTTCGGCCACAATTTTATCAGGTGACCACAGCCCACCGACGCTGCCCAGCACGGCCATCTGGAAATCACCAATCACGCCTGTCTGCACAGCCCACGCCGCCGCGCGTACGCCTTGTGCCTGACGTACATTCTCAAAGACGCCAAGCGTCAAGCCCTTTTCATTGGCAAGGTCCACCAGCAGTTTGCCCGCGCGTACTGAAATCGCCAGTGGCTTCTGTGTGAGCAAATGCAGCCCTGCGTTGAGTGCATCCTGACCGATCATGTGGTGAAGGTACAGCGTCGTGAAATCATTGACCGCATCGACTAGGTCAGAAGCGATCATTTCTTTGTAATCGGTGAAGACAGCGACATCTGTGTCTGGCTGAAAATCGTCAAGATAGGTGTGGGGCGCGGCCAGTGGATCGCCTGTCGATGGGTCAAGGACGGGGGGGCGTGGTGGTGGCCCCTCGCCCCGTTTTCGGAACATGAGCGCATCCTCTTCTTTGCGCGCACAGAGTGCCGTGATGCGAAAGTTGTCCATGCCCAGTTCACGGAGCAGTTTATAGCCCTGTAGATGGGCGTTTAAAATGCGGCCACAGCCGACGATGCCGATTCGTATCATAATGGTTTCTCCTTGATAAGGTTGCAAGTTGCAGGTTGCAGGTTATGATTGTACTCCCTCAACTCTCAATGTTATTCTCCAGTTACAACAAAGACAGGATGCACGGTCACGCCCGTTGCTGCATCCTGATAGGTGACTTCTAGTGCTGCTCGCTGCTCATCATTCATCACTTCGATAAAGGTAATCAGCCATGTTTCGGATAGCTGTAAAGTCTGTCCATATCTGGCAGCTTGTTCCAGTGCCTCTTGATGTTTGAGTCGGTTGATAAAACTTTTGATTTCTAGCAGATAGATACGGGTACTGTGGTAGAGCACGAGATCGATTTTACCATTGCCCGTTGGAAACTCTGGTACAACGGAGCCGCTGCCTTCGAGGAACTGGACAAGGTACATGTATAGATTGAAATGATAGACAGCCTCGTAAATATGTTCATCAGTCTTACGACGGGGTGCGTTCTTCAAAAGCCAATGTCGGTTTTTGTGCAGATATGCCTCGTAGAGACGGATAATGTTCGGAATATTCAAATGCGTCTTTGTCATGATGGTAGACAAGTCTATCAGTGGATCATAGAGGCGTTTCAGTCCATGAAAAAGCTGATGGGCAAAGTAGTTAAAGAGCCGTTTTTGCACAAAGGGCGAGGGGAATTTGAGATACCGACGGTATCGCCCCGTCGTATCGTGGGTAATTTCGCGGCCAATCACACCGTTCATATAGAGATAGTTGGTGGCTGGATCATCATAGCGGAATGGTAATTTCGACCCTGCTTGAAACATCTCTAAAATAATGGGTGTATATGGTTCCTGCTTGGCTTTGGAAATAATGTTTAAAATATTGTTATTGGGCTGCTCGTCGATGGCGTCCGCATAAACATACTCAAAGTCATCCATTGTAATGTCGCTATCATGCCGATTATGCGTCTCGGTCAACAATTCGCCAAACCAGCAGGTTAACCCTGGTTGCCCTTGAAATTCATCATAAATGCGCTCCACAACGTCTGCTTCAATCTGTTGTCCACTTTCGTCTTGATAGTCCTGAAAAATCTGCACAACTTCATCATGGTTCAAATTGGGAATATGCACACTGCGCTGCACATTGAAGGGGGAACCCGTAACATTCTCAATGCCCAGTACACTGCGCACACCGATTAAGGTCAGCCCATGCAGCAGATTCTTCTTTTCACCACTCGGTATACCCACATCATCGAGACGCGCAAGATACATGGTACGAAATTCGTTGGCAAACCGATTGATGAACACCTCTTGCAAAGCGTCAAACTCATCAATGATGAGAATCACAGGTTTCGCAAAGTGGGTAGCGGTAAATAAAGTCCGTATCTCAGCCCAGGTTTCAATCAACGGGAAATCACGGTCGAATCGGTCATTTAACGCTTCAACAAACAATTTCAAAACTTGCTTGTCCTTGGTAAAGGTTTTTGCTGATTGTAGACTAATCACTCCAATCTCAAAGTCATCCTCGGCCTTCACACGCTTAATCACCTCACGCATCACCCAACTTTTCCCCGTCTGCCTTGGCGCCCATACAGTGATGTAGTGCCCACCTTCCTCCGGAGTGTCACCAATGACTTGTTGTTGCGCACCGTCAATTAACGCAACGCGCGGTGCATGATAATGTCGGTGATTTTGAATCGGGCCATATGATGAAAATTTACGCACAAGTTCCCCCTGCTTTTCAATAAATGTAGTTCAGTCGTTCTATTATACCATAAAGGCTAGAGGGTTGCAGGGTTGAATGGATGGACGCACCAGACGAACCCCTGTGCAATATAACACAGTTGGCGACGCCGATACCATCATCTTCGATAGCACTGTGTACTCCGTCTCGACACCGACACCACCATCCGTGTGCTGGCCGTACCAACCGCGCTTGAGGTGACAGATGAGCCAGCCCAGTCTAAAAGATGGTTCTCGTTCTTGCCATTTATTGGAAGATAGTGGAAGAGTGAACAGTGAACAGTGATCGAGCCAATCTGCTTCCTTCAACTCTTCAACTCTTCAACCCTTCAACTCTTCAACTTTTTGTAATGGTCAGGAAGAGGATGAACAATTTAGGTCAGAGGCGTCGAGCAAACTCATTGGGAGAAAGGCCAGGAGTAGGAAGGCCTTGATGGGGGCGGT
>JBCCFC010000679.1:0-7433 GCA_039029935.1 Chloroflexota bacterium | reverse complement strand
AGTTAGTAAATCTTACAGTTTTACAAGGGTTCGCGTTCAACGAAACAGGTTTATGTGAGCCACAGGATACTAGCTTCCAAACATGGCTTTCCACCATTGAACGGGTCGATAGCTCAGGGCTTGCTTGCACCAGCACTGACATCTGCGCCACAGTCACCGAAATTTCACAAGCAGAATGCCGTGTGCTTGAAACACTCTATAACAGCGCGAACGGTCCCAACTGGACCAATAATACAGGGTGGCTACAAACTAATACACCCTGTAGTTGGTATGGTGTTACTTGTGCTGATGGTCGTGTAAAACGCCTTGACCTATCACACAATCAACTAAATGGACATATTCCATCAGAGATTAGCAATCTATCTAGCCTAAAAATTCTTAGATTAATTGACTCAATACCCACTGAGCTTGGAAATCTATCTAATCTGATATATCTCGATTTAAGCCAAAATCAATTAATTGCAATACCACCCGAAATAGGGGAACTGTCCAAACTAAACCATCTTTTGCTATGGGGAAATAAGTTAACTGGCTTACCTGCCGCGATTGGCAATCTAGCTAATTTAAGAGATCGTCATTTGGAGAATAATCAATTAGTTGGCTCACTGCCAACCGGGATTGAAAATCTATCTAATTTGGCAAATCTTTATTTGAATGACTATCCATTCACAGGATCAAGATCTCAGTTTAAAAACCTATCTAACCTCAAAACGCTTTACCTACATAATAATCCCTGTAGTGACACCTTTCCCACTGCCATTCTTGAACTTAGAAATCTGTACAAATTTGACTTGTCCAAAAAACCTTTATGTAGATCTCAAACTATTCAACTTGAAAGTTGGCTTGACACAATTCATATAAAGCGATTTGGTGAAATGCGCAGAAAAGATGAGCAAGCTGAGATTACTAATTCTTGGACATGGAAGTACACAGAGAATCTATCGTATAGATTGAACGATATTGGCTGTCCCACCAAAGCAACTTGTTTTGCGGTTGGACAGAGTGGAACAATAGTCAAAACGGAAGATGGAGGTCAGTTATGGTTTGAACTAAATAATGAGCAAAACAATTTATATGCTATTAGTTGTCCATCAGAAACCGCTTGTCTTGTTTCAGATAAGAACGGCAATATCGTGGCAACAGATGGCAGTAAAACTTGGTACATACATGAACCATTTCATGAAGTCAGTTGTGTACGTGGGTTAAATTGCAGTTTTATAGAGGATGCCTTAAACCTATCTATATTTAATATTGATGGAGTTGAATGTATTAGACCTGTAAATTGTAGCCCCATAGACAACTGGCGATATCTTCAACTCTATCATCACCAAATAGTGGATATGTTATCAGACGTTGGGCCAGTTGCTTATTACATGAACTCTAGCACAGGGTCTAATTCTGTGTCTGAAAGGATACATCTACAAAAAATTTCGATTATTAGTCTTACAGAACTCGACTTAGATATACCAAAACATGTGGCAGTTGATTATTTCGCAGAACAGAAGCGATTTGATAATCAGTTTGGGCAAATTCCGTCCAAGATTGGTAATTTTGCCTATTTAGACGAAGTAGTCATTCATGCGGTTTCATTGGTGCCCTCCGGTCATTCAATGGTGCAATCAAGGGGCATAGTAGGATAATGCAAACGATAAATAAAATAGTCATACCAAATCAAGAGTCCATTGATATGAAAAAGATAAGTCAGGCACAAATTTCGCTTCAGGATACTGTAAATGGGCTTGATGCGTTGCAAAACAGGTTTAGTGATAATTCAGAAATGCAAGCTGAGTTAGCTATTCTGGAGAAACACAAAGTGCGCTTACAGTCCGCTCTATGTTTGCTTTCCTCAATAACCCATGATGATGTACCTAGCCTTCCAGCAAGTGAGGAACAGAGTATGTAGTTGTAACAACCATAGTGGCGATGATGAATGCGTAGTTACAGGAACATGGATTGGAGGAACGCCCATATGACACAAAATTAATCTATAGTTAAGTTTATACTAACTTCTTTCTGCTCCAACTATAAACTCAACTTCATTTCCAAATTCTAGAAAGTTCATATTGATAAAAGGCACTTGCGTTCTGTGAGTGCCTTTTGTGTATTTATCAGTCATTTGCATCGCTGTGAATTCACGTTAGCATGTACTCAAAAACAACATTTTCGTGATATAATTTTTTCAATCAGTCGTTATATTAATCGGAAATGCAGGAGGTATTGAATGGAAATGAAACTGTCATTGATAATCAAACTTAATGGCTGGAGACAAAAATCTGGGCAACTCAGTCATCCAAATGGCTCCTATTTAGATGAGAACGAGCAATGGCGACAGCAAATGCTTGTAATCCATCAGACAAACCTACAACAATTACAGGCTGAACTAGCAACGTACCCTGTTGGTGAAAAGCCGTTACATTTGATGAATCAGGTGGCGGCAGAGGAAGAGGCTGTGCGGCAGTATGGTGGGTAAGTTTATCTTAGATGCCCATCACCATCGCCGCTATTCAAGCAATAGCAGCCGAATTTTGCCTTCGGCTTCCATAATCTCGTAGAGAATAACTCGCCCATACAGCACAAGTTCATATTGGTTGTCTTTGTTCGGTGTTGCACCCAAGGTTGGGTTATCCGTCTCTTCTAGCTTGTCCCAAAGAGCCTCTGCCAACCGAAATCGGTCATCTGGGTTTTGGATAGCCACACGCAGTGCTTGCAAATAGTTCGGGTGGGCTACAAGGGTCCATCGTCTAGCCATTGATGATCCCCCTCTTCGTCAACTCGTCCCGCGTAAAGGGAATTTCTAGTGCTGGATTCTCATCCATCTCTTTACTGCGCTGTTCGGCCAAGAATGCCCGGCGCAGCCGCGCCAATTCATCAGCAATCTGGTTCCATTCATCAATCGAAACCAAAACCGCCGTCGGTTTACTTCGGTGCGCCAAAATCACAGGCCCATTGTCCAACTTAGAAATCAATGCCGTGTGGTCACGAGCCATTGTTGTAATTGGCTCAATTTGTGGTATTACGTTCATATCTGCCTCCGATATGCATTTAACTACGAACTTTACGTGATTAGAATACGCGTATATTACGTATTCTAATCACGTTTGTCAAATTGGCGTACCTAGATTGTCAGTGATAGAACAAATCGAACACGGAGTATGAAGGCCAACGGAACAAAAACATATGCTAAGGATTTTGGAGGATTTTATATACGGTTGAGCGTCCGATAGAAAGTTGTCTTGCAATATCAGATGCTCCTACACCTTGTTCCTTCATCGTTAGGACCTTTTTTCGGTCAACAGTGCGTTTACGACCAAATTTCACACCTTTAGCCTTGGCTTCGATGCGCCCTTCGTTTGTGCGTTCAAGAATCCGTTGCCGTTCGGCCTGAGCAACCGCTGAGAGGATTGTCACGACCATTTTCCCCATTGTACCTTCTGTACTTATGCCATCGTCTAAAAAACGCACAGCAACGCCTAAATCATCGAACTCTTTGATTAGCCCAATTTCTTGCAACAAAAAACATCCGTGTTTATCTCTTTCTGCAGCGGTTTACGCCGCTACAGAAAGAGATAAACACGGATGTCATATTCGCAATAGATTAGACGAAACGAATCTCTGCCGTTACATCGTTACGCAACGGTAGATTGGCTTGGCCTATTCAAAGAACGCATTGTAATTCGCCAACTCTTCATTGGCTTTCTCAGCAGCCTCATCCAGTGCTTCTTGCGCCGTCAGGCCATCGTCCAGCACACGGCTGTAGGCTTCGACAATCAAACGACGGATGGCAGGGAATGGACCTGCACGCCCACCGAGTACGGCATAGTTGACATCACCCTCAACAACCGTCTCTGTGGTTGCTAGTTGGTCAATGGCGGTGACAAAGTTTGGATTTTCATCCCAGAATGCCTGCAATGTCTCGTCACCCGACATGTCTGTGCGCACAGGGAAGTAACCTGAGCCAGTGTGCCATGTAATCTGCTGTGGTGGTTCGGCCATGAACTTCATGAACTGCCACGCCGCATCATTCTGTGCACCATCCTCAGATTTGAGCAACCATAACGCCGCACCGCCGATGATGACGCCATTGCGTTCGCCGCTGTCTGCATGTGGAATGAAGGCTGTGCCGACCTCAAATTCACTGTTCTGGATGATCTTGACATCTGATGTTGAGTCAATCATGACCGCCGCCTGACCCGCTTGGAACGTGGTGTCAGTCTCGGACCATGTGCTAGACAGGTTGGGCGCATAGCCTTCCTGAATCAGGCTGGTATAGAATTCAAAGACCTCGACGCCTGCGCCTTCATTGAAGACTGCCTCAGTCGCGCGACCTGTACGACCATTGTTCTCGTTGAAGTAGAGACCGCCACTATTGGCAAGTGTCTGCTCAAAGAACCAGCCCACCTGACCAAAGGTAAAGCAGTACTCTGAAACCCCTGCGGCCTGAATCTGGTCACACATAGCCTTGAATTCGCTAAAGCTCAGGCTACCGTCGATGCTCTCAATGCCAGCCTCGGCCAACATCGCTGTGTTGTAATAAATCAACGGTGTTGAACTGTTAAAGGCCATCGCTACCATGCCTTGATCATCTGAGTAGTAATCGCGCACGGCTGGGATAAAGATATCGCTGTCAAATCCATCCATGTCCATCAGCTCATGGGCAGGAATCAACATGCCTGTGTCAAACATAGTCTGTGAAGCAATGTCAAAGTTCTGGATGATGTTGGGGACGCCGCCCGCTTCCATCGACGCCAACAGTGCGTTATAGGTGTCGTCATAGGAGCCTTGGTAGGTGGCATTGACCACGATGCCCTCTTGACTTTCGTTAAAACGAGCCACCAACGCATCAACCAATTCACCCAACTCACCGCTCATGGCATGCCAGAATTCCAGTGTAACCACATCGCCACCGGCATCTTCCGCAGGAGCCTCTTCTGCTTCACCGCTGTCAGCAGCAGCATCGCCCATATCACCCCCTGCATCTCCGGCAGGGGCGGCAGGCGCACAAGCAGCCAGCATGAGTGTTAGGATAAGTAGCAACCCAATCATGCTATTTCGCATGTTCATAAATTATTCTCCTTCATAGAAAGTAGATAGAACTTATGCAGACTGCGTAAGTCCTCAATATATACACAGACATCATTATCTGTTGTACACAAATGTGTCAGCCTTTTAGTCCGGTCATGGCAATGCCCTGTACCAACTGTCGCTGCGCAATCAGAAAGGCAATCAACGCAGGCCCCAATGCAATCATCGCACCCGCCATCACCGCACCCCATTCAGCGCCCCGTTCAAGATTGGTCATAAAGAAACGGATGCCGATTTGCAGTGTACGCATCTCAAACGTTTTGGTGATGACCAGCGGCCAGAGGTACTGATTCCATGCCCCCAAAAAGGCAAAGATGGCAAATGCGCCAATCGAGCCTTTGCTCAACGGCACGACGATCTGCCAGAGATAACGCCAGTTCCCCGACCCGTCAATTTTGGCGGCATCGTGGAGGTCTATGGGAATCGTCAAAAAAAACTGTCGGAGCATGAATACACCAAAGGCATTGGCGATAAAGGGAACAATCAACCCCTGATAGGAGTCGGCCATCCCCCATTCAGAGACAAGGATGAAATTGGGAATAAAAGTCAACTCAAAGGGAACCATGAGGCTACCAAGAACAATGTAAAATAACAGATTCCGTCCAGGGAAGACCAGCACGGAAAAGGCATAGGCTGCCAAGATGCTAAAAATGACCTGTCCAAAGGTAATCATGCCTGACTGAATGAGGCTATTCACCAAAAAACGACCAAAAGGCGTACTCTCCCACGCCATGACGTAATTTTCAACTGTCCATACCTGTGGAATCAATGTTGGTGGGAAGGTCATGGCTTGAGACGGTATCTTAAAGCTTGTGAAGAAAGCAATAAAAATGGGGGTTGCCACAATCAAACCAACGCCAAGTAACAGCGCATGGATGAGTAGGTCCGTGCCCGTGAATCGTTTTTGGTGACTAGACGCCTGTGGTGCATCCAGTCCGTTCACTGTCGTAAGATTGCTCATGAGTATCGTAACCAGTCGCCCGAAATATTATTGATAATGAACCTGTCGTTGCCCTACCGCAAATTGAATATACGACATCACAACAATCATGAGTGCCAACAGATAGGCTTTGGCCGATGCCAGCCCGCGCATGGGTGTCCCCACAAAGGCGTCATAAAAGATATCATAGACCATCGTTTGGGTGGCTCGTCCGGGGCCACCTTGGGTAAGCACATCAATTTCACCAAAGGTTTGAAAACTAAAGATAATGTTGATGATCAACAGAAAAAAGAGTGTGGGTGTCAGCAGCGGCAGCGTGATGTGGCGAATCCGATTCCATGTATTGGCCCCATCAATTTTTGCGGCCTCGTAGTAACTTTGGTCAATGTTCTGGACGCCTGCCAGTGCAATGATGACATTAAACCCAAGCTGTCGCCAGACCACGGCAATGATAACGGCCAACAACGCCCAATCTTTGGATGCCAGCCAGTTGGGTCCATCCCGCATCGTCTCAATCAAGCCCAACTGAACCATGCCATAGTTGAGATAGCCGACAACAGGGTGATATATCCAACGGAAAATAACGCCTGTGACCGCTGAACTGATGACGATGGGCACAAAAATCAACGCTCTATGTAGCCATGAAAGGTGGCGGAGTGGATAGGCCAACGCAATTGCCAGCATGACGGCAAGGGCTAATCCAACGGGAACAGTCCCCAATACAAAGAGCAAGGACACGCGGACACTCTCCCAATAATCCGCATCGGTTAAGAGCTTGACGTACGTCTCTGACCCCACATAGCGCATTTGATTGCCAAAGGGCGCAATGCGATTGAGGCTGAGTGTAAATGATTTGAAAATCGGCCAAAAGACAAAGATACCCAACCCAATCAACGTGGGTGCAAGATAAAGAAGTCCTTCGGTGGTTGACCAGAGTTGATTGCCTAGTTTGCGTTTTGTCATAATACAGATTGACTCTGATGGTGTATTAACAAGTTGTTAACGTGACTATAGCATAGGCATTGGTGAACCACAAATTCGGCGATGGTCAGCGTTTCAGCCAGCCAGAAGTCAAGTTTTGTCAACACATGCCAGACATCGGTACAGCGATTAGTGACTTCCACCACGAACTTGATAATTTGTTCGATTTTGCGTATACTACACGTGCCAATCGGGTCAGTACAACCATCAGGTGCAGCGACGATTTTCGCCACCTAATATCTTTAAAGCAGGAGTATCATGGTTAAATTTCCATATGGCATACGTGAGTTTGCAGAAATTATCAACAATGATTATGTCTATATCGACCGGACGGATAAAATCCGTTTCATGGAAGAATGGGGCAAAGAATTGCTGTTTCTGCGTCCGCGTCGCTTTGGCAAGAGCCTGTGGCTGTCGATGATGATGGATT
>JBCCFC010000678.1:0-7435 GCA_039029935.1 Chloroflexota bacterium | reverse complement strand
CCCCCCGACACTATTTGATATAGTCCTCTTCAATGGGTACACGCGGATCAACGCCGAATTTATATTAGAGTTGTTGCAAAACAACGAATGCCACCGAATACAATTCGGTGTCTATCACAGAAAGCATACTGAAGTATGCTGTAGTACATGGAATACAGCCTGTTTCAACAGGCTTTCTGTAATAGCATGGGATTTGGGGATCCCTCTGGACCCCCATCAATTTTATTTTGCAACAACTCTATTATCTTTCCGCGTTTATCCGCGCTTGTCCGCGTCCAAATCTCCCTAAATGTTTGACTTCTCAAAAAAGTTGACATTTTTGTCATGGTCAAATTCACTTGGCATACCTTGTCTCTATGTGACAAACCAAATTACGGCAACCGCCGCTTCGCCAACTCCAATTCAATCGCCTTCGCACCAAACCGATAAAGCTTGGCGGGACGGTGCTCTCCCCCACGCTTCTTCCCCGTCTCTTCCAACACCTTGACATCTTCAATTTTGCTGGCGAGCATCTTGCGGCGAAAATTGCGCTTGTCCTGTGGTTCATTGAGAACCGTTTCATAGACCTGTTGCAATTCGGAGAGGGTAAATTCGCTGGGCAGCAGAAAAAAGCCAAGCGCGGTCCATTCCAGTTTCCAGCGTAGCCGTTGCAGTGCGTAGTCGAGGATAGTGCGGTGGTCAAAGGCCAAATCAGGCAAGTCATAGATATTCCACCAGCGGGCATCATCGGCACGTCCACCGCTGCGCACTTGACGATTGGCGACTTCTTCGGTACTCAGTAGAGAAAAGTAGGCAACCGTGATGACGCGGGTGCGTGGGTCACGATTGGGGCAACCAAAGGTATAGAGTTGCTCCAAATAGACATCATCGACATTGGTTTCTTCCTTCAGCTTTCGCATGGCCGCAGCCTCTAAATCTTCATCAATCTTCATAAAGCCACCAGGCAACGCCCAGCATTTATCAAAGGGCGGGAACTTTCTCTGGATCAAGAGAACCGTCAATTGGCTATTTTGAAAACTAAATAGGATAATGTCTACCGAGACAGAGGGGAGCGGATAGTCGTAGGTATATTGTCGAGGATTTGCGGGCAGCGATTGCCCCGACGTGGCTTGTGTTTGTCGATTTTGAGGTGTTGCTGACCCTAAATTAGAATTGATTGTTTGTGTCCCGTTGCCCAACGCGTCTTCCTGTCTTTGATTATGATTGATAAAGTAGATTCGTTGAAATAGTGGGACCCAAAGAGTTCATGGACACGTTCCCGTGTCGGATAGCTGCATTAGAGAATGCTGACGCCACTATTTCCCAAAACTTTTTTTGATTTTATTGAACTAGGATCATTATAACATAGACTATGAAATTTATTTTCTCAACAGGGTCATTGTATCCATATGGCACAGAACGGTGTTTTGATTTGGCGGCACAGGCCGGATTTGACGGCATTGAGTTGATGGTTGATTATCGCTGGGATACACGCCAACCTGCCTATCTCAAAACGTTGATGGAGCGGTCGAAGCTACCCATTTTGGCCGTCCATAATCCATTTGCCGTTGTAGCCACGTGGCCGAAACTCAAACCGGGGTTGATTCAAAAGTCGGTTGAATTGGCCTCTGCGGTTGGTTCGCCCGTTGTTGTGCATCATCTGCCCATGCGCATGGGCAGAGTTCAGCTGGAGGTGGCAGGAAAAAAACATGTACTCTCATTGCCAGCCATGCATAACGAGCATGGCTACCGCAAGTGGCTGGAGAACGACTATGACGATATTCAACAGAAGTCACAAAAACAGTCCGGCGTCACACTCTGTATTGAGAACATGCCTGCGCGCAAAATTTGTGGACGACGATTCAATGCGCATCATTGGAATACGGTAGACACCATCACCCGCTTTCCCACGCTGACAATGGACACCACCCATCTTGGCACATGGGGCATTGAAGCCGCCGATGTCTATCCCCACTGGGGCGAGCGCATCAAACACGTTCACCTCAGCAACTACGACGGCAACGAACATCGCCTCCCCCAATGTGGCGAGCTTGACCTAAAACGCCTCATCGCACAGATGGCCGCAAATGGCTATGAAGGTTCCATCTCCATCGAACTACACCCCGACGCCCTATCCGCAGGCGGCCCTGATGCGCGCGTACTCAAGCGAATGCGCACACTGCTGGATCATTGCCGAGCATGGGAGAAGGGTGAAGATGTGATAGTGTGATAGTGTGATAGTGTGATAGTGTGATAGGATAATCGACACTAATCACTAATCACTAATCACTAATCACTAATCACTAATCACTCTTCAACCTTTCAACTCTTAAAAAGGAGCGATGAAACTGACCAACCGCCAACGCGTTATGTACGCGTTACAATACGTATTTCTACTGATTGCCCTGCTTTTTATCGGATTCCTACTTTTTGACCAATGGACGCAACTTCGTGCGGAAAAATGGCGTTACCATAGTGGATGGTTCAGCCTCTCGGTTGCCTTTTTGCTGGCGAGTTGGTGGCTGGAGATTGAGATATGGCGACGGCTGTTGATTCATATCGGCGACTCGGTGAAGTTATCTTCACTGGCGGCGATACGGATATGGTTTTTGAGTGCGGTCGTGCGCTATATTCCGGGCAATATCTGGCAACCATTGAGCATGACGGTGCGCTGTCAACAACGGGGAATTCGCCCCGAAGCGACGCTGGCGAGCATCATGCTTTTTCAAATTGTGATCTTGCTGGGCGTGATCCCCATTGCTGGGTTATACTTCTGGATCGTCGGGTATCGCACCCTTTTACCAGCAGATATCACATGGATCAATCAATCCATTGTCTGGCTATTATGGCTGGGAACCATCCTCGCAATAGCGACGTTTGTGCTATTTATGCTGCGCCCTCAATGGTTCTTTGCATTGGGCAATTGGGGGCTACAGAAGCTCAACCGTCCACCGCTTGATGTCACGCTATCCAGTGCCACACTAGCGTGGTTTGTGCTGCTGGCCGTTGTCAACTGGGTGCTGTGGGGGGCATCATTTGCCGCCTTAACCTTTGCCATTGGGGACTTAAGCACGACACAGATGTGGGCCGCACTAGGCCATCTGATGGCCGCTTTTCCCATTGCCTATGCCATTGGGTTTATCAGCTTTTTGACACCTAGCGGATTAGGCGTGCGTGAGGGCGCATTTTACGTGCTACTCACCCCCGTTGTGGGCGGGGCGATTGCGACGGTGGCAGCATTGGCGACACGTATCGTCAGTACGCTTGGCGAGTTAATCATCGCGGGCATCTGTCTATGGTTTCAGGGCAATCTACAGAAAACGCGGAATTAGCACTCTCTAGTGCGGGTTGTACACGTGAAATCCGGCATTAGGACCCAGAGGGTTCCCCTGCCTACCTCCGCGAATATTTATTTTCTGTGGATTTGCCTCAGCAAGTTCAAAAGTAATCATTATTCATGACTCGACCATTTCGAGACGTTGTAACACAATCGAATAACACACAGCGTAGAAAGATAGAAGGTGAAGCACCTGACCTCCGGAAGGTGGAAAGCCAACCCGCATCCAACCTTTTACGCACCGTCTATGTCATTGCACTCCCCTTATTGATTTTGTTTGGCTTCTGGCTGCGACTCTATGCACTGGATGGACAGAGCCTTTGGTATGACGAGGGTGTAACCGCGACAATGGCGCAACGGAGTCTGGGTGAGGTGACACGCTGGACTGCGCGCGATATTCAGCCACCGCTCTACTATTGGGTGACAGCCATCTGGGGACGATTGGGGGGATGGAGCGAGTGGAATCTACGCTTTGTCTCAGCGGTTGCAGGGACGCTGTGCATTCCGCTGATGGCGTCGATCACAACCCTCATCACCCGTCGCCGCAGTGCAGGGTTCCTCGCCGCGTTGATTACCTCCTGCCATCCGCTGTTTATCTACTATAGCCAAGAAGCGCGCATGTACACCACGCTGACTGCCTTTACGCTGGTGGCGGCTTACTGCATTGCACGATTGGGTTTGCTCAGTTACCGTCTACCGCCTGCCCAAACTCGATCCAAGTCCTCATCCATTGCCGCGCACTTAACCCGTGCAGTACACAAAACCAAGACCAATTCACTCATCCGTATTGTCGATAGAACCATCCACTATCGTCATTGGGTGACATATATCGCCGCCGCTACCATTGCCATCTACACACACTACTTTGCCTTTTTCCTGCTCCTTGCCCTCAACATCGCCTTTCTCAGTGACTTTTTCTCTGGTGTACATCTGCGTGACTTTATCAAGCATATCAAAACACACCGCAGAACAACGGTCTACCCCTTTCTGCTCTCCAACATCGTCATCCTTCTGCTCTATCTACCTTGGTTTGCCGTCATGTTTACCCAACTCACCGTAGATACCAGCTATTGGCAAGGGCAACTCAAGCTGTGGGATGCCATGCGCAGTGTCGCCATTCGCTTTACGCTGGGGGAGACGGTGCTGGAAACCGAGGCGGTCTATCGGCTGTGGTCCTTTGGCGTATTGACACTCCTCTCGCTACTGTTAACCGCAACCAGTCGCTCACAACTAAATAACTTACCCAGCAACTATCGAGGACTCCGCTACACGTTGCTGTGGGTCGCCGTCCCCGTGTTGACCATTCTTGGCCTGGCTTCCTTTGTCCCCAAGTTTAACGCCCGCTATGTCATGATTGCCCTGCCCGGTCTGATTCTGTTGTGGAGCATGGGGCTGGCGACGGGCTTACGCTATCTTATGGATAGTTTTTATCCGCACACTGTGCCAAACAAACTCATCAGACTGCCGATTGGGATCGTCTTCATTGCCCTGCTGGGTGTCACACTCGATGATTTTAGGGTTGCCAACGTCAACTGGTTTACCAACGAAGCCTTCACCAAATCACAATGGCGTGAGTTGACACAATATCTGCGCCATGAACGGGAAGAGGATGAGGCTATCCTGTTGGTCAGCGGTCACGCCTGGCCTGTGTGGGAATACTATGCGTCGGATTTACCAACGGTGCGCCTCCCCGATTTAGAGATATTGGATGTCAATTCAGTCTTGGATTTTGGCAACACGGCGTTGCCCTTACACGAAGGGCTGGCGGGTAAAACGGGGGCATGGTTGATTCGCTGGCAACATCGCGTGGTGGACCCGATGAAGATTGTGCCGACACAGCTACGGCTTGCAGGTGTTGAGGAGCCGACGAAGCGTGGATTTTGGCAACTCAACGTGGCACACTTCACTGACCTTGATGTAGATTCATTATTGACCGACCCCGTTCACCTCTCCGAGTCAAGCATCAACTTTGGCGATCAAGTCTATCTACTGGCATACGAGGTGGCAAGCAACGGCGATCTGGTCCTGTTCTGGCAGCGACACCCCAATACCAGCCAGCTTGATGCAGACCTGCATATGATGGGCTATGTCTACAATGGGGATGGGTTACTCTATCATGATGTGCAGGACCAACGCCCCACCAGCTATGAATATCCTAGTTTTCGTTGGCAGTCAGAGCAAGTCATTATCGGACGCATCCCTGCAATCGAGTGGGCTGGACCGGGGGCATTGCCCGGCACCTATCGCTTTAACATTGGTGTCTATGACCCTGACCAAGACATCACTGGGCTTGATATCTTTGACGAACAGCAGAACCGTTTGGGCAAACAGACGCCATTGGAAATCAAGCTGCCCACCCCTGTGCGTGGGGATATCCCCGAAGATATGCTGGCAGTGATGGCAGAGGAAATCCCCATGCAGTCGCCGCGTGAACTGACAGAGGCCAGCCTCGCCATCACAGGTAGTCAAGAGGGTAGCCAAGTTGGCGGCCCATCAACAGCAGTGACGACGATTTCTGATGGGGTCAATGCCAAGGCGGGGCTAAATGTACATGAGGCCGAGCCGGGGCAACCTGTGGAATTGGAAATCCACTGGACGGCTAGCAAGTCTATCTCGGAGGATACACAGCTACAGGTGCGCTGGCTACAGCGCATTGACCCCAGCGGTCTTGAAACGGCCCCGCCACGCAGCGCGCAAACCATGCAGATTCTCGCCCTCAGCCCAGAGTATCCCATCTCGAAATGGCCCCCAGAAACATTTATCCGCACACGGCATACCCTACGTGTTCCCATGCAACTCCCTGCCGATGATTACTGGCTGCAGATTGACCTGCTGGACCGCGACAACAAATATCTCCAATTGCCCATTGCTGTACTCCCCAGCACACGCATCTTTGACCCGCCCCCCGTCACCCATGAGTTTGACACGACGTTTGGGCGTCGACTCTCCCTACGTGGTGTGCTCGAGCCGCTCCCCGTCACAGGTGAGCCAGATCAGACAGCAGGGTTGACCTTTGTGTGGCAGGCCGAAAAACGCATGGAGAGCGATTATACCTTGACCGTGCAGTGGTTGCTCGATAATCCCGACGATGATGCCGGAGCCACCCAGCCTGCCCGTCAGGTAGACATTGCGCTGCCAGCAGGCACATCCAACTGGCTACCACACCAGGTCGAATTACAGTTTGTGATGCTGCCCTTCCCGATTGAGGCGGGGATCTATCGGCTGATTGCAGCAGTCTATGATGCAGGCGAGACTGGCTTCCCACGCTTAGAAGCCGAACGCGGACGTGATTTTATCGAGCTAGGCAAGGTTGCCATTGGGCAGTAAGGAATGCCAACCACGTAAGATATGAACGGTGGAGGTACTAATCACTCTTCACTCATCACTCTTCACTTTTCACTCTTCACTTTTCACTCATCACTCATCACTCATGACTCATCACTCATGACTCATCACTGTTCACTCATCACTCATCACTCATCACTTTTCACTCATCACTGTTCACTCATCACTCATCACTCATCACTCATCACTCATCACTGTTCACTGTTCACTGTTCACTGTTCACTGTTCACTGTTCACTGTTCACTCTTCACTTTTCACTCTTGCGCCATCCACCATAGCTGCGTCCAATGCGACCCACCCTCATTTTGCTGCGGCTCCCCTGGTGTGCTACGTCCCTGTGTAATATAGCGTGTGAGCAGATCAGTCAACGACTCCACAATATCGGGATGGTCGGCGGCAACATTGGCTGTTTCACCAATGTCGGTCGCCAAGTCATAGAGTTGCAGCGGGGGCAAGCCATCGGTTTCCACACCGGGTTTGGGATAGCTCCACCCACCCGAACCAGGACACATCTCCAGTTTCCACTGCCCTTGGCGGATGGCAAGCGAACCATTAACCGATGAATGCACGGTGGCTTCTCGCAAGGATGTCGGTATTGACTCACCGCACCATGCCAGTAGATTACTCACGCTGTCCTCGCCTACATTGTCCGGCAGCACATCACCGATGACATCGGCACAGGTGGCAATGAGGTCGATCAAACAGACAGTCTCATGGCTGGCTGTTCCTGCTGCAATTGTCTGCGGCCAACGAACTCGATCCGTCTCTCTCCCT
>JBCCFC010000677.1:0-7438 GCA_039029935.1 Chloroflexota bacterium | reverse complement strand
GGCTGATTGTGTCAGGCGTTGCGCTCTCTCTACCCATCCTCACTGGCGATCAGTGGACTTTGCGATCACAAAAGGTACCGACCCCTGCGCTCCAGACAACCGCATTTGACTCGGCTCATCTGACACCAGGTGTCAAGGATACATGGGGGCAGCGAGAATGGCCCATTGATCGTCAATCACAAACGCAAGAGTTTTTTACACAACAGGTTGGGCTAGACTTCAAACTGCAAATGATTTATATCCCTGGTGGGCAATACCAAATGGGTGCTCAGGACAATGCGGGTGACTATCGCGAGCAGCCTGTGCATACCGTAGATGTGCCTGCCTTCTTCCTGTCTCGATTTTTAATCACACAACAGCAATGGCTTTTTATATCAAAGCGCGCAAAAGTTCGTTATGAACTCACGCAAAAGCCATCGGCATTTAACTCCTATGGAGGGACTACCAATACCATCCCTGTCTCACAGATTACGTGGTTTGAGGCCACCGAATTTTGTGAACGCCTCTATGCCATGACGGGGCTACCCTATCGCTTGCCAACCGAAGCTGAATGGGAATATGCCTGTAAAGCAGGGACATCAACCTCCTTCCATTTTGGGTGGACCATCTCACCCAGCGTTGCTAATTATGACAACCGTCATCGTTACCGCGAAAGCCCCAAACGCTCTTTTACGCACGGAATGCCGACCTCGGTTGGGGCTTATATGGCTCCCAATGCATTTGGATTACAGGATATGCACGGCAATGTGTGGGAGTGGTGTGCTGACCACTGGTATCCTGACTACACGGATTCTGGTACAACGGTTGACGCCCGCACAACCGATCTGCGCGACGCCGAGCGCGTGATTCGTGGCGGTGCGTGGGATTCCCCACCCGATATGTGTCGTTCGTCCTATCGCATGGGCATCTCACCCTATAACCGACTTTTTACTATCGGCTTGCGGGTTGCTCTAAGCGTGGGTGAATAATGGACCAATAAATCGTTAATGTTATTTTCTATCAATCATGTTCGTACCTGCTCTAATCCATTGAGCAGAAATCACCTTTCAAGCACATACTTTTAAGCACATATTTTTAAGCACATATTTTTAAGTATACAAAGGACTTAATACAATGCTGAATGAACTACGTTCTCGAAAAGTTGGATTTATGGAGCTCATCTCCATGAGTGTTCAAGTATGTAGGGCAAACATCCAAACCATTCTGGTCGCCTATTTGATTTTGGTTGTTCCTGCCACCTTAGTGTCTACATTTCAGACGTTTTTGTCTGCCAATACAACCCCACCCACAGCACCAACACCACCCGGTGCGCTTGAGCTTGTACTGATACTTGTCATTGGGATTATCACAATTATAGGCAACCTGATTTTACAGGTGATTATGCTGATTGTGACAGAAGATATGCTATACGACCGACGCACACCGCTTATCCCAACGATTACGCCCCGAATTGGCTCATTACTGTTGCTCGGGCTACGATTCGTCTGGGGTGTCTTGTGGCGTTCGTTATTACTCATTGTGCCAGGCATCATCTACTCAATTCGACATGGATTCTATCCGATGGCGCATGTTCTACGCGACCAACGCGGTGGGGCTGCGCTGGAATATAGTCGTCGGACTGTAGAAGGCAACGCATGGACTGTCTTCTGGTTTACCTTCCTGATTGCAATTATTAGTGGCGGTTTATCAAGTCTCATTACGTCTCTGTTGGCTTTGCTTCTAAATGTTGTATTTGCCTCCTTCCTTGCTTCAATATTCTCAGGCTTACTTAGTACATTGTTATACTCTGGGATGGTGCTACTCTTTTTGAATTTGGAGTTTATGAGAAATTCAAGACCATAATTATAGTGGACCTCGCCTACTGGAGAATGTGACATGCACCCCGTCGATAGGCTGTATTTGACTTTATTTGTACATTGCCGTATACATAGCTAAATCGAGTGTGAAAACGCTCGCTTCTTTAACCATTCAATTTGCAAATAAGGGAGAAAAATATGTCACGTTATACAAAGATAGGTGAAGAGACACCGGACAACTATGACTTGGAAGCCCGCCTGGTCAAGGCCACTGACCTCTTGCCAGAAACCAATATGCTCAACTTGGGCGATGTCATTGAAGGCTGGGGCGAGTCTGATGCTTTCAATCAGCCTTGGATGGATACGTTGCGCGCGGCACACGCTGAGTAAGAGTGGAAAGTGGAAAGTGGAAAGTGGAAAGTTGATTCTTCACTAATTGCTTTTTACTTTCCACTTTCCACTCTCAACTAAATTCTAGGATATTGCCATGTTGGAGATGAAAGGCATTTCGATTGAGTTCCCTGGTGTGAAGGCGTTGACCGATGTTGACTTTACGCTGAACAACGGAACCATTCAGGCGTTGATTGGAGCCAATGGCGCGGGCAAGTCTACCTTGATGAAGATTTTGGGCGGCGCATATAATCATTACAGTGGGACGATTACGCTGGATGGTGAGGTAATTGCTATCAATTCACCCAGCGACGCCAAGAAATTGGGCATTGCAGTTGTTTATCAAGAGGTTGACACATCGCTGATTCCTTATTTGAGCGTGGCCGAAAACATCATGCTGGATGTGATGGTCAACGAGACAGGGCGACGGCAGTTTGTTAATTGGACCGATGTATATGCCTCGGCGCGAGAATTGCTACAACGGGTCAACTTAGATTTGGATATCCGCACGTTGGTGCAGGATTTGAGCTTGGCTGACAAACAGCGTGTACTGGTCGCTCGTGCATTGGCGGGGAGCAGCCGCTTTTTGATTCTTGACGAACCCACCGCCCCGTTGAGCCAGACCGAAACCGATGCCCTCTTTGGCCTTATGCGTGACTTAGCCGAAAAACAAGATGTAGGCGTTGTCTTTATCTCGCATCGCTTGCCCGAAATTTTTACTGTCTGTGAATCAGTGACTATCCTACGTGATGGAGAGGTGGTCGCAGAGCAGCCAACTGAGTAGCTGAAAGCTTTTTTATCTGGATACGGACGGCGAGATCTAATATGAGGATTGTGTTATGAATTACTATGCATTAGATGTAAACACTGTCATTGACTATGTAAAAAATCGACCCGCCCTAAAGGAGCATTTTCCTACTAATGCCACGCTCATTGCCAAAGAAGTAGGCGACGGCAACCTAAACCTTGTCTTCTTTGTGGAGAACGCTGACGACCCGACCAACTCAATTGTGGTCAAGCAGGCATTGCCCTATTTGCGCGTTATGGGAGAATCTTGGCCGTTAACTCGTGAGCGAGTTCGTTATGAAACACAGGCATTGCGCAAACACCAAGAGGTTGCGTCGGGGCTATCACCCGCAGTCTATGATTATGACGATGAGATGTCCACGTTGAGCATGGAGCATCTGCGTGAGCATGAGATTATGCGCAAACCGCTGGTCGAGCGCAAACGTTTTCCGCTTTTTGCTGACCATATCAGCACCTTTCTGGCAAACTCACTCTTTTATACCTCAGACCTCTACTTGACGGGGGCCGAGAAGAAAAAGATGCAAGAACTGTTTACCAACGAACAGCTACGCAAGCTACAAGAGGATGTTGTCTACACCAATCCCTACATGGATGCCGAAGAGAATGACTGGAATCCGCTGGTCGATGATGCCGCGCAGGCTGTGCGCGCCAATGCCGAGCTCAAGATGGCAATCGCTGATGCCAAACGTGCCTACACCACCCACGCGGAGGCACTGATCCACGCTGATCTGCACACTGGCTCGATCATGCTCAACACGGAGGATACGCGCGTCATCGACCCAGAGTTTGCCTTTTTTTGTAATGGTCAGTAACAGCTTGAACAGTTTGACCAGCTCATTTTGTCATTCCTACGAGGCCAAGAATCAACGTCATACCAGAGTGGATGCTGGCCTTCGCAGGGGTGACTTAAGAGCTTGGCTTTTCGTGTTCAACCTCTATCTGACCATTACAGAGTTTGCCTTTTTTGGGCCAATGGCCTATGACGTGGCCGCGCTGATTCAGAATTTGATTCTCAATCACCTCTCGCACTACGGTCATACACTGGACAGCACAGAACGTGAACCCTATCAAGCCTATCTGCTGGAGATGACTCACGATATTTGGACAGGCTTTGCTGAGAAGTTTGAGGCCCTGTGGGTTGCCGATAACCGGGGCGAAGCGGTTCCCGCTGCGTATTGGGCATTCCCCGGGGGGGACGAAGCCTTTGCCACCTATCGTCAACGCTACATGCTGCGTCTACTCCAACAGACTGCCCTGCACGGTGGCACAAAATTCCTGCGACGGATGTTGGGCGTTGTCACAGTGTGGGACATCAGTAGCATTGAGGACACCGAACGACGAGCCATTGCCGAACGTGCCGCCATCCAAATCGGTACACGCTGGATATTGGAGCATGGGCAGTATACCAGCATTGATGATTTGCTGGCTGTCGTACGTGAAGAGACAGCAGGGTTAGGGTAGGTCGGTATTCGGTGGACCCAGAGGGTTCCCCGGTATTCGGTGGACCCAGAGGGTTCCCCGGTATTCGGTGAGTCGGTACTGGTCTACTGAATACTGAATACTGAATACTGAATACTGACTACTAACCCACAGCACACCGATACCTCTCACAAGCCATATGAAACGCCTGATTGTTGCCATATTCCTGCTCAACCACCGCGATGAGTGCCTCAATTTGACCACTATTCTCTGCTTCAGTAAGAACCGCGTGCCACTGGTTGATGAGCTTTAGTCCGCGCTCAATGTGAGATAGCTCAATGCCTGCGTCGGCACTTACACGGCGAATGTCTAACTCGTCGGGATAAAAATCGGCCAAGAAATCACGCAAAATCTTAATATGCCTGTGTGTATGAATGCTATCCTCATCATAGGGCTGGCCTGTGGGATGGGGCTGGCCTGTGGGATGGGGCTGGCCTGTGGGATGTGACCGCCAGTAGCCCCAGTGCATCGTGTCATTCAAAATCGACTGGACACTCACTTCGTCCAGACTATTTTCGCACATAATCGTCTGCCGATTGACCCGCATACAGCGTTTGAGGATGTCGTATCGGAAAAAGTGTGGATTGCTGTTGATACAAATATGACAATGACAAGGGACCATCTCCTCAACAACCAAATGGTGAAAATCATCGTGTATTTCATCAAAGGTTTTGCGGATAATGTCGAGAAACCCTTTTTTGTTGCTACCTTCAAGGGTGATGCTGATGCGACGCTCAAAATAATGCTCACGGACCAAGGCCCGTGTATCTTCATGCGCCAGTAGCACACCGTAACGCCAGTGAGTCTCCTGATAGATGTCATGATGGCGTTTGACAATAAACCGTGCCAACATCCCCTTGGGCATAAATTTGTAGCTGTACTCAAAGCGCAAATTTTGCTCATGGGTACGCCACTCATAGGGCATTTCATCGACCGGCAAAAGCTGTGGGGCAAGATAGCCACCTGTGGGCAAATCATAGCAGATTTCAAAGCGGCGGTTGCGCATAAACGCCAGCAATTCGCGTCGTCGCTCACGGTATTTCTGCTCTCTCCAGATGTCTAACAGATCATCGTCATCAAAGCGGCCATTCTGTGCTTTGACACATTCACTGTCCAAGACTTGATAGACGCCATCCGTCACCCACTCATAATTGAGGATCACAATGTCATTGAGTTCAAAATCACCGTGAAAGTGTAGAATCACGCCCAAGTCATGGAGAAAATCACCCAAAAAGCTGGCTCGTTTTTCATCCATCCCATAGCGCGCACAGATTGCCAGATAATCGCCGTGGGTGATGTAATCCTTGCCTTGGCTACGCAACAGCCCCAATGCCTCGCGAACATCTACCCACGTTTTGGGTAAAGGTGTCCCTACATGGGGCATCAAGGCTTTGTTGGTTAGAATACGGCCAATTTCGGCCTTGAGCATCTCGATGGTTTCTTTGTAATCGGGGTTGCAACTCACACGCAGTGAATGAGGATGAACAATGTTGTGAAACGTGCGTTTATATTCCCCCACCGGAATCTGTTTGGTTGGCTGGTCACACTTGTTCAATACCACAAGAATGGGGCTATGATCGCCCAACAATTGGATAATGTTGAACCAATAGTAAAAATCCTCATGTTTATCCTCTTTACGAGATTCTGTCACCAACAGATAGAGCGAGCGTCTGGTCAAAAAAAATTGATGCGTGGCATGGTAAATTTCCTGTCCACCAAAATCCCAAATATTGAGGCGAAAATCCTTTTCAATGCCCAACTCTTCCTTGGGAATAATCCATGTATGCACATCAATCCCCTCTGTGCTGGGTTCATCTTCAAGCTCGTAGCCCGCAACCGTCAGCGACTTGGCAAGCGATGTTTTGCCCACACGCCCTTCTCCCACCAACAGTAGCTTGGCCTCATAGAGATTGTCTTCCTGGCTTAGGTTGTATTCACGGAAGTAATTACAGATAGCACTTAGCCCACGAGCCGCAACTTCTTGGGGTGGATGGACCAGTGGATTGGAATTCACATTGAGACGTTGTAACCGCTGGAGTTGGCACAATGATTCCGGTAAAGTCCGTAACTGATTCAGACTCAGATAGAGAATTTGCAACTGGCGCAGTTGGAGAATGGCATCGGGCAATGAGGTCAGTTGATTGTGACTCAGATAGAGCCGTCGTAAATTGTGCAGTCTACAAATGGCTTCGGGCAAAGCTGTGAGCTGATTGAAGCTCAGATTCAGCTCTTGCAAGTGATGAAGTTGGTCGATGGCGTGGGGCAAGGTCGATAGCTGGTTGTAACTTAGGTCTAATTTACGCAAATTACGTAGTCGTCCAATCGCTGGGGGAATCTCTGTTAAATGATTGGTTTGCTCTGGGTCCGAAAGCCAATCCCCCAATTTTAACGTTTCAATATGGGTTAATGTAAAAACCTCATCCGGCACGCGTACTAGATTACAATTGCTGAGATCCAGTGTGGGTCGTTGCTGTAAACGGCATTCATGAATACGACGCCAGACTTCCTCTGCATCACGCTGCTGATGTGCCGAGTATCCATTGCTCTTTTTGAGATAACTTGGTATTCGGTGATATGGCTGGATTAGCTGGATTGACATAATAAATCCTTCAATAGACAAATGTGACAGACGATGTTGGTTCGCTCAATCTTGAAAAAACGTTTTTTGTGATCTATAAAAAGCAATACGATCAAAATACATCTGAATACAATGATTATAGCATGGTGTGCAGACTATGGGTCCATAGGCAAAGACTAGAAGAATCTTTGAATAAGCCCGATTTGAGGGTTGAAGAAAGTTAAATATTCATTATACAAATGAGAATGAAGAGCGCCATGCCAGCACACAAAATGCAAAGTACGCTAAAGTCTGCCAAAAATTACGCGTTTAGCGTAGATAAAGAAATATATAAACTCTATATAGTTATGTCATATTTTCGTAAGGGCAATTAGGCAATTTGGCTGAG
>JBCCFC010000676.1:0-7445 GCA_039029935.1 Chloroflexota bacterium | reverse complement strand
CTGGCAAGCCCGCATCGGCCATACTTTGCTCCACGTCTTCATGATCCTGCTCGGCATCACCTTCTTCATGCCATTGGCATGGGTCGTCAGCACATCGCTCAAGATGCCCGGTCAAGTGTTTATCACACCCATCGAGTGGATTCCCATAGAACCACGTTGGGGCAACTACATTGAAGTCTTTGAGAAATTGCCCTTTCATCTCTTTATCCGCAACTCGTTCTATGTCACCATCATGGGGACGATTGGCATGGTCCTTAGTTCGTTGATGGTTGCTTTTGGACTGTCACGACTGCGCTGGCCGGGACGTGATGTGGTTTTCACCGTGCTGTTGGCGACCATGATGTTGCCCGGCGTTGTCACCATGATCCCCGTCTTTATCATCTTCAAACAGATTGGGTGGGTTGGCACATTCTATCCACTCTGGGTTCCAGCTTGGTTTGGCAGTGCCTTCTATATCTTCCTGATGCGACAGTACATGATGACGCTGCCCATTGATCTTGACGAGGCGGCCAAGATTGATGGCGCATCCAACTTCCGCATTTTGTGGCAGGTGATATCCCCGCTCTGTGGCCCTGCCATCGCTACTGTCACGATTTTTGCCTTCTTGCAACATTATAACGCCTTTATGGAACCGCTAATTTACATCTCCGAAAACGAGTTATTTACGCTGCCACTCGGATTGCTCTGGTTCAAAGGGCGATATGGCAACTTCTGGCATCTAGTCATGGCCGCGTCGATGATTACGATCACGCCCGTGATCGTCCTCTTCTTTATGGCGCAACGCTACTTTGTCGAAGGTGGGCAATTTACGGGGCTGGCCGGGCGATAACACATGTACCCCAAGTCGATACATGGCATCTGGCAAAGTAAAGGCTACGGCTATGTCATCCACATCTCCCGTTGGCTTGTGACGCTGTACGAAGTCACAGAGATTAGCTGTCTACGAACCACGCGTCTACCTGCCAGTCGCTGGCTCTTGGGTATGGTCGGCTTTAAATTGCAGATGGGTACAACGGAAGACGATCTGGTCATTCTTGTAGATAAAACTGACCGCATTGAGTTGGTGAGAATCCACGAACTGCCAACTCGCTCTGATCCCAAAAGGTATCGTGATCCCAACTTCAACTATGAGGTCTTCTGGCACATCTTCCACGAACACTATGCTTTTTTTGATCTGTATGATGTCGATTGGAATCAACAGATGGCAACCTATCGCCCCTTAATCTCAGCGGACACAGATGACGCAGAACTCTTTCAACTCATGTGCCAAAGCGCCGAGGGTTTGAATGATGGACATGTGTCGTTGGTACGCGATGAAGAGCGTTTTTCTCCTTATGTACGAGTGCCTTGGTTTCAGCAAATCGGCACCTTTCGCCAATCCATTTTTGATCACTATGTACAGGGTGAGATTCAGCACACCAGACTGACAGGTATCTCTTATGGCTGGTTGACGGACAACATCGGCTACATTCACCTGCACAGTATGCAGACAAAACCACGTTTGGGGCAGAGCGAAGATCAACCTGCGGCGCAGGCTATGCAACAGGTCGACCAATCACTATCAACGGCAACACATATTGTCATCGACGTGCGTTTTAATCCGGGTGGCTCGGATTCGGTCTCATTGGCAATTGCCGCTGCCTTCACCAGCACAAAAACGTTGGCTTTTACCAAATCGACACGGATAGATAGTACCTACAGCACACCACATGAGCTTTACATCGAGCCACAAGGAGAGGCTCTATTTGAACAACCCGTCTACCTGCTGACTAGCAGACGCACCGCCAGTGCTGCCGAAATTTTCACATTGGCAATGCGCGAACTGCCACAGGTAACGGTTGTTGGTGAGCGCACGGGTGGTGGGCTGTCGGATGTACTCTCGCGTGAACTGCCCAATGGCTGGGAGATTGGCCTGTCTAATCAGCGTTATTTGTCTGTGGATGGTGCATTGTATGAAGGTGTGGGTGTACCTGTGGATGTTGACGTGCCGCTGGATGCCGAGGCGTTTGTGGATGGGCAGGATGTGATATTAGAGACGGCAATTCAACTCGCCAATGCGTGATTATGATTGAGCGGGACTCGCGCCAATTGCTTGCACTCGCCCTTGCTTACACACAAGCGCGAGCGTGGCGAAGCTATCTTTGCCCACCCTCTCGGCTTCAGAGCCTGTTTGAAAATTCAGGCTCTCAATATGCAACATCTTCAAAATGATAGATACACTACAAAATCGAGAAATTGTCATGAAAAAGAGTATTGAACGGTGTGCAAAACGAACCCAACGTTGATTTCAGTAGGAGCGACGATTGGTGCGATGTAACGAGTTAAGGGTTGCAAAGGCAGGAATAGGTAGTTAATTTGCAAAACTACTATGGTGTCCTGTATGATACAATTGTTGTCTGAATAAATTCCCTTTTAATGGGAAAATTTCTGTTTAAGGATATAGCTATGCCATCTGAAGCTGTGAAGGTAAGAAATTCCGCAAACTGGTTCGACATTGAGCCGCTTGCGCCTGGACTATTCGGAATCGGTGAGTTTGGATATTGCGAAGAAGTCATATCATTCTTAATTTTAGGAGCGAATAGCGCTCTGCTCATTGACACAGGAACGGGTTTTTTCAGCATGCGTGATGCAGTTCACAGCCTGACCCAACTTCCCACTTCTGTAATCAACACACATTCCCATTTCGATCATGTCGGAAGCAATTTTGAATTCGAGAAAGTCGCTCTGTTTGACCATCCAGATAACCGACGAGTCGCTGAACATGGCTTCACCGAAGAATATTTAGCTAAGTGGTCGACCAACGAACGGTTCCTTGACCATCCGCCAGACGATAAGTGTTCACCTTACCGAATTCGCTCTTTTAAGCATGCTCGATATTTTGAAGATGACGAGGTAGTTGAGGCATTGTTCCCTAGCCTATTCGCATTTCATACGCCCGGTCACAGCGATGACTCTGTATGTTTCTTCGATAGAGAGCGAGGATGGCTTTTTTCAGGAGACTTGCTGTACAACGGTCCAATATTCATCGAACGAACTGGCGGCTTGGCTAAATTTCGGCGATCAATTGCCAAAATCACTACACTGGAGGGCCTGACCCATATCTGGTCTTCTCATAACGATTTTGAGTTCTCGTTGGATAGTTTGCGTGTCGTCGAACGCGCTCTGGAAGAAATCTCTTCAGAGGATCTCGAGGAAGAGGTTTCGCTCGGCGGCAGGTTACGACTTGTTCCGTCCTGATTCGCAGGCGGCATAACAAATGTTTTGAGCTGGCCCGGCATTTTCTCTTTTACTAAGTAAAACCAATTATTTAGACATACGAGTATAGTTTGGAGGTCTCCTAGATTGGTCCAATCTCCCTGTCTCGACCCTGTCCCGACCAGTGCCAATTTATATCTAATTACCTTTTCGGGTTCACTCAGAAAAACGGGCGGCATATAGCTCCTCGATCTCTCGCTGCGCTGGCACATTCGACAAAAAGGATGCTTGCCATTCTGGTGTTTCAATATAGCTGGCATAGCGCTGTATCTGTTCATGGGCAAACAGCAACATCTCGTCAGCGCGTGGGTCTCCGATGGACTGAAACAGCTTGTAGCAGATGAGGTGTAGACGGAAAGGGGCTATCTCGGTCATCAGCGGCGGGTCACTCTCCAGATAGACGAGACTGGACACAATCTCCGGTTCGTCAAAGGGTTGCCCGAGTAAAAACTTGGCCCAAGCCGCACCGGCGTGACTGACGGCCTTCTCATGGGATGCGTCGTCTGTACTCTGGTCAAACTCGGCCAGTGCCTCTTGATAGTACGCCAGCATGTGTGTGTACTCGCCCTCTTGATAGGCAATCCATGCCAATGTGTTGAGTCCTGTGGCGACATTGGCAAACTTGCCCACTTCACGGTTCACCATGACAGCATCTTGGAGATGCTCCTTTGCAAGCTCAATCATCTGTTCTGCAACAAAACAGTTGCCTAGATAGATCAATGTCCCCCCTTCGCGAGCGCGTACACCCGTTTTGCGCTGGATCGCCAAAGCCTGCTCCAGATAAGACCGTGCATTTTCGTAGTATCCAAGCCACTCGTCCAACATACCCAAACTCATGAATCCATAGGCTTCTAATGTCGCCATTCCTAATGCGCCACTCAGTGCAATACTGCGTTCGAGGGACTGCTTAGATTGTTGGAATATCTGCTCTTGATATTGCCAGGAGTCCCCCATGTTCGCCAAAGTAATGGCTTGGCCGTATTTCTCCCCTGCTTCTATCTGGATTTGCAAGGCACTCAGATAGTAATCATTGGCTTCTGCCATCTGTCCTTGGTGTTTGATTAGGTTTGCCAAATTGGTTAAGGCGATAGCAACCCCTGATTTGTTCCCAAGTTGTTCTGTAATCGTCAATGTCCGTTGGTAAAATGGTTTGGCCTTGTCAAAGTCGCCCATGTGATAATAAAGTGAGGCAAAGTTGTTGGCAACAAGGCTTTCACCGCGTATGGACCCAATGCGCTTACAAATCTCAAGCCCCTCCGCCAAATAGACTTGTGCCTCTTGATACTGCGCCAAGGTTGTTGCTGTAAAGCCCAGTCTTGATAGTGTATATATCTTACCCGCATCGTCGGCAATGGTTGTGTACACATGGAGGCTCTGTTTAAAATAGGTCATGGCTTGCTCAAAGTCACTTTGGTTATGCGCAATCCATCCCAACTCCGAAAAAATATTTCCCGCTTCTTTGGATTGCCCCAACGTCTCTACGAGGATACGTGCCTGTTCTATCGCATGTTTGGCGCTGTCATAGTCCCCGATAGCAGACCAGACTTGACCCTTGAGACGATAGGCTCGTGCGGCAATCAAATTATCCCCAGCCAATTGGGCGTGGGCGATGGCTGTTTCAGCAAAGACGTGGGCCGAGGAATGATTGGTGTGTTCATAGGCATGGGCGGCCTGACGAAATGCAACTTCAGCAGAATAGCTTGGCTCGGCTAAAACATCCACCAGTTTGTTCAGTGAATCCAAGTCCGCTTTTTGTTGTTCATGCTGCCCTGTCAATTGATAGACACCTGTTCGTTTTAAGAGAGCATTGTACTGCCGTTTGAGATATTGTTGCTTGAACCGTTGTCCATCATGCCCCCCATCTACTGCACAGGCCAGTTCATAGGCACGGCTCAAATAGACAATCGCATCCTCATAGGCATAGTGATTGGTCGCATGGGTCCCTGCTTGATAGGCATAGGTATATTCTTTTTCGTGGTTCTCGGCTTGTCGCCAGTGAATCATGAGTTGGGCCGCATATTGTGGATCATCTGGATAGACTTGCTCAATGGCTTGGGCCACGCGCTGATGATGCGCCTTGGCGATGTCGGTGGGCATCATCGCCAACAATCCATCACGAATCTTGGCATGTTGAAATCGCCATGTGTCATCAACCACGTCTAAGACAGCGGCTTCGGTGCAGGTCGTGATCCACTGTTCGAGGTGGTCATGCCCACTGAGTGCTTCGAGGACGCGTCTATCCAAGATGCGTCCAGTCACCGCGGCCAACTGCAACAGATGATGCTCTTGCTGGGGGACCCGCGCCAGTCGTCGCTCGACAATCGTCTGGATGCCATCAGGTAGCAGTGTGTCGGGCAGGGGAGATTCACCGATGTGACCCAGCCCGCCCATGTCTTCGGCCAAGGCGCGCAACACCTCCACCGCAAAAAAGGCATTGCCCTCAGTTTCACGCTGGAGTCGCTGAAGGACATCAGGCCGTTGTCCAACCTCACCAAGCATCGCAACAGAGAGGTCGGCCATGTTTTCGGTCGTCAAGCGATTTAGCGGAAGCGACTGCATCTCCGAGAGCGTTTGCACCAATTCAGGACGTTCATCATTGCGATAGGAGCCAATCACAATCAGCGGTGATTCATCAAGCGCATGGGTGAGATGGGGAAACGCAAGCAAGGCTGCCTCAGCCCAGTGCAAGTCCTCTAAGATGAGCAGGATAGGCTGTGTTGTCTGTTTAAAGAGCGTGGCAATGGTGGTAAAGAGCCGAATCTGCGCGGCTTCCCCATCCAATGTAGGGGCAGACGGAACCGGATGACCGAGCAATTCGGCGATATCTGGGACAACGGGCAGCAATACCCCTGCCGCCAAATCTGTGACATGAGGGAGTGTCAAGAGCAATTGTCGCAACGGTGTACGCCACAGTTCGTATGCATCTCCAACACTATGCTCGCTTGTCTGCCCCATCAAGACCAGAAAGCCATTGACCAAGGCGTGGTTGCGTACTTCGCGGAGCAAACGCGATTTGCCCACACCACTTTCCCCTCCCACCAGCCATGCCGACCCATGCCCATCTTTTGCCTTGGCTAAGGCAGCGGTCAATTGGTCCATTTCGGTCTCGCGCCCCACAAAGGTAGCCGCTTGCAGATAGCTCTCACGGATGGCCTGGGTTTCGAGTGGTCTGGCAAGGCTAGATGTCTGTGTATTACCTGATTTGTTACCCGATGATGCCAAGATGTCCTGTAACATCTCAAGGGCATCATCGGCCCGTTCAAAGCGTTGTATAGCACGCATGGCAAGCAGACGCATCACAAGCGGGCGCAGTCGTTCATCCATCCCCGTAAGATTGGGGGCGGCGTTCAGCACACGGTCGAGAAAATAGAAGTCAAAGGGAGCAAAAGGATGTATCCCTGTGAATATGTATGTTGTCAAGACCCCAATCGCATACAAGTCTGTGGCCTTGCTACAATCCCCCCCATCAAACAGTTCGGGGGCCATGTATAGCGGTGTTCCCGTAGACCCTGCGAGCTTGGGATAGCTGGCGGTTTCCGCCAACCCAAAATCAAGCACACGCACGATGTCATCTTGTACCAACACATTGGCGGGTTTCAAATCGCGGTGAATCACGCCTTGTCGGTGTAGATAGGCCAACGCCTGTAGCAACTGCTGTAACAGATCAATTTTACCCGTAAAGGATTGGGTCTGTGCCGCCTCTAAAATGGTTTGTGGATGCCCCAGATAGGTCATGGTAAAGAAGGGTTGGTCTCCGGTATCAAACCCACTATCGGGCGCAATATCAGGCTCACGAGCCAACCCCATACCAAACCCATAGTCCAGTACACTAATAATGTTTGGGTGACGCAACCCCGCCAGTATCTGAAATTCACGCGCCAACGCCAGACGTACCAGCTGGGCAGATGCCCCTGTATCTCTTAATGTTGCCGTTTGTGGCGGCAATTGGGTGACGCGCTTGAGGGCAACAAACTCACCTGTCAAGCGGTCAAGGGCTTGATAGACAACGCCCATCGCGCCCTCGCCCAGCTTTTCTTGTAGCTGGTAACGGCTACGAATTGCTGTGAACTGTGCCGTTTTATTCTCCATCATGATTCCTTTTTCATTGCATAGGAAAGTATAAAATCAGCTTGTCAGCTTGTCAGCTTGTCAGCTTGTCAGCTTGTCAGCTTGTCAGCTTGTCAGCTTGT
>JBCCFC010000675.1:0-7458 GCA_039029935.1 Chloroflexota bacterium | reverse complement strand
GCGGGAGATCGAGGACCTGAAGTCGCTCCATCTCCAAGCGTCGCAGGCGTCGGACAAGGCCAAGTCGGCGGTCAACCAGAACTCGGCGCTGCTGCAGAAGAAGCTTGGCGAGCCTCGGTCATATATCGAGCAATCTCGCCAAATGATTGTGCGTCATATCGAAAATGATTTGACCGAGCAAGCGCGAGAAAATGTAGTCCAATGGCTGGACCAGCTCGGCTTGGCTGATGTTTTTGGATAGATGAGCAATAAGTAATGCAAAAATCGGATATACTCAAAAATATCACCCGCAAACTATTGCGCCCCATTGTCTGCGAGGCCCTAGCGGATCCAACCGCGATGCCCACCACATGGGAAATTACGTCTATCCACGGCGGGACAGGGAGTATGGTGGGCGGGACGGCCCTGTACCGCATTGTTGGGCAGACAGCGACAATACATCGTTGGTCGATTGTACTCAAAGTTCTCTATGCGCGTCCTGATGAGGCGGTTGATTCGCCCTACTATTGGAAACGGGAATACGAATTTTATCGCTCGGCAGAGTTCACCGCGCTGCCTCAGCGTGATTTGACGCCGCCACATATCTATGGCTGTACCGAATTTTCTGATTCCTGTTGGATTTGGATGGAGGATATTCCGGCAGGGAAACTAAACTGGGATTTGGCAGACTATGCGCTTGTTGCGCGCCGCTTGGGTCGCTTCAACGGTGCTTACCTAACGGGGCATCCTATGCCTGATGCCGCCTGGTTGACCGACCAATGGCACTGTCGCATCGTCCCACCGCTGGCCGATGTATTTGACAACTTAGATGAGCATTTACAAGAGCCACTTGTGCAGCGAGTTCTCCCTTTATCTAAAAGGGATGCAATCTTAGCCATCTGGCAGGAACGGCAGCGTTATTGTGAGACGCTGGCGAGTCTTCCCCAAACATTCTGTCATCTTGATGTCTTTCCACAAAATATATTCCACAATGAGAGCCGCACCACGCTGATTGACTGGGCCTTATGTGGGCGCGGGGCGGTCGGGGAAGAGCTTGTCTGCTTTGTTGCGCTGGCACTCTATGCACCTCAACTTTCACTTTCGCAGGCCGATACACTCGACCAAACCATCTTTGAGGGCTACATCAAGGGTTTGCGTGATGTGGGTTGGACAGGTGATGCGCAACTCGTCCGCTTGGGCTATACCTGTGCGATGACCTTGCGTGGGCTGGCAGGCGTCAAACAAGACATTACGATGATACAGAAAAAGGCCCAGCAGGTCTGGCAGGATGGGCAACGGTTTAATGCCATCGAAGATTTGGCCGATTTTTGGGCAAACATCCGCCGCTTCCGCCTTCTTCAGATGGCCGAAGAGACACGTAGTTTATTCGTCAATCAACTGTAAAATCGAAAAAATTTTAGTCAGCAAAAGTCAGGTATATACCTGATTGAATTTCGCGCGCAACCATTATATAGTCTCCGTATGCGATGTGTAGACAAATTGATATTTTCTTACACAGAGTAGGGTTCAGGTATCAAGACGAAACAGGAGGCTATTATGTCTGACAAACCAAGTCCAGAACAAGACAATGTTGTCGCATCAACAACCACAAAACGCGGCATGAATCGCCGCAATTTTCTGAAAGCATCCGCTGCTAGTGCCGGGGCGGGTGCGTTGGCCGCCATGCCAACGGTTACACCAACGTCACCCTCGACAACGGCGGGTCAGGTACTCGCTGCACCAGTTGCACAGAATAACAATCAAGATGGTTCCTCTAAAAACAATAACCCGCTCAATCTACCACCGGATAAACTTGCAAATGTCGCCGAGACATGGGCCGAGCCATCTGTCTGGCGACCAAGCAATTGGCCTGGACAACCACTTCCACTTCATGTCGTTGAGAATGCAGCACCGATGGCGGTTACAGGGACTAGCTTCACCAATATCAATCCACTCCTATTTAGCTACAATGGAACGACACCTGGACCAACGATTCGTATGAAGGGCGACGAAACGCTCTTTATTCATCTACGCAACATGTTGGGGCCAGACCTTGGACAAACACCTATTGGGGTTTATGTCGATCCCGCTGCAGGACTACCAGGACCAGAAGGGGCTGTCTATGCACTAAATAAGGGCAGAGGACACTCATTTGGTCCTAATTATGGACAGATTCCTGCTGACTTACATGAGGATTGGTGTCTGGGTGAACATACAAATGGTATTCATTCTAACCATGTGACCAATTTACATACGCATGGTCTGCATGTTCGCCCGGCAACCAATCCAGATGGTACACACACCGATAATGTGATTTTACGTATCTTGCCCCAAGACGACTGGGCGCGTCGCGAGGCAAGTCTGGACCCAAGCTGTCGTTTTCTCCGCGAAAATGAGATCGTCGGACAGGCTCCCTATGAATTTCGTCTGGGGGATGTGCAAGATAATCCCAAACAGCTACATCCCGCAGGAACGTTTTGGTATCATCCGCATTCACATGGCGCAACGCATAATCAAGTTGCTGCGGGCATGGCTGGCTTTCTGATTGTGGAAGGTGATATCGAGGATGCGCTTTATGATCAGTTGGTCAAAAGCGATAAGGAGGATGCAGAGTTAAAGAATCCTGTCTATACCTTGCCCTATGATCCTGCACGGCGTTCTGGTCCATATGACTATCGTGAACGGTTGATGTTTATTCAACGTGTTCAAGTCAAGACTCAGGACCCGGATGCGGTCAAGCCGAAAGTCAATACAAACGAGAAAAAATATATATTTGATACAAAAAATGGTGGATTTGAACCCAGAGTTATCAAGATGCGTCCGGGGGCAATCGAACGCTGGCGTATTTTGAATGGCAGTGTTGATGGCAAAAGCTATATGCGCTTTATGGTCTTGAAAGGTCGTTATGAGTATAAGCCGATACCAGATAATCCCAAAGCAGATGCACTATTTTTGATTAACGCTGATGGCAGTGAAAAACAAATTGAGTCGATGACAGAGCTAACACCGCTCAAGCATCCATTCTGGCTACTGGCTTGGGATGGGATCACATTGGTTCGAGAAAACGAATCCGGTGAGTATGAGTATTATATTCAGGACCTCAATTTTGAGGCTACCCCAGACCCATTGGTCATGAACCCGAAAAATGGTGGGTTTACACCGGAGTCCGTTGATGCCGCCTATAAAGATGCAGATAGCGTGAAAGCTGCGTATGTGCAGCCCAATGAACTGGATATGTCGGCAGCCAATCGTGCTGATGTGTTGATCCAAGCCCCTACCCTTGATGAGGGTGTCGACGCACAAATTTACACAGTTGTTGCGCTGGGTACACCACTTCATGCACATACCTTTTCATCGGTACGCCCCGATACCATTGTCTCCTATTTGATTGTCAGTGGTGACACCGTTGAAGGGAAGCCTGATGATGCCAAGGCTGGTGTGATCAAAGATTTAAGCAAACTAGAGCTGCCTCCCGTGCAGGAGTATCTGAAACCTGTCACGGATGATGAACTGACCGTGTTGGACCCGAAATTAGTGCCAAAGGGTTTGCCACCACAGCAGGAGTATGTACTGCATCACGAGATTGATCAGTATAACTCAACCGTTGGAGATGAAACCGAGACGGTTGTGGAGATTAATCCGGAAACAGGCGAGAAAACAGTTGTAACAACCATCCAAAAACCAATCAAAGTGGTTTCCGGTAATTGTCGAACACGCAGGATCACCTATGCCGGATGGGGGGCGGCTGGTTTTCCTGTTGTCGATGTGCCGGATGAGTATGTTGAGGAATATTCAGACCAACAGAATCTACGCTATTACAAAGCACCGGACTCTGTCACAATTCCGACCGTTGAACTTCCGGATGGTATTACCCTGCCTGATGGCAGCGGAGAAATTCCAGCGTTGACGATCAACAATTTGAAACAGCCAGATGGATCAGCATTACCAACCATACTTTTGCCACCGGGCACACGCACGATGTCCATTGATGGTCGTAAATTTAACCCAACCGATGCGGTACATCCACAGATGTTGTGGTGGACGGCTGAGGAATGGATGCTGACTAATAATTCGGTTGAGTTGTGGGTTGACAAAAATGCAGAGCCAATTTTCTTTACTGCTGATAACATACCACCGCCGGATAAACTTGCTCAGATTATCACGGCTCTTGAGGCTGCGATTAAAGTTGCAACTGGTAAAGTAAAAGAAATGTTGGAAGATGTGTCGGCTCTCTATAAGAGCTTCGTACCTGACGCTAAAAAGGGATACGTGAATCCCACCTATTGGGATGCGGGCCACCGTCGTGGTTATCCCATGACACGGGCGGAGGCAAGAAATGCTTTTGGTGAAAATGCCACCATTACAACCAACGCTGCCGATCATCCTTTCCATATGCACCAAAACCCATTTTGGGTTATGCGTATTGATGTGCCGGATGAGAATGGCAATCTTGTCAACATTCTGGATCAACCACGCTGGCAGGATACAATCTGGATTCCACGCAATGGTGGGCGTATCATCTTCCGTTCACGCTTCCCAGACTATCTGGGTGTTTATGTCAACCACTGTCATCTCTTGCAACATGAGGACAATGGCATGATGCAGGCAGTTGAGACTGTGCCAACGGCCAACAGTGCCAATTATGTGCCAGCGAAAAAGGTTCTCTATCCAGGCATTACAGATGCAGAGGTGGACGATCTGTATCCAACCGATAGCAAGAATTTGGCGCAGGCATGGATTAATTCAATCAGCTTTATCGATCCAGACCCCAACACAGGCCAAGTGTATCCAGGATTTGAGGCAACACCACCAACACTAGCCAGCTAAGGCTAATCCACAAAATAAATTACCCACATGCTCGCGGAGTTAGGCAGGGGAACCCTTTGGGTCCTAATGCTGGCTACCCGGTGCATAACCCGCACTGGAGAGTGCTAACTCCACATTTCAATGGGTAATTTATTTTGTGGAACGGCCTAATTAGGAATGAGGGGCAAATACCGTTTCCCCTTGCATCTAACAGAACAAGGAGAAATCGATGGGGAAAGCGTTTGAACATGTGATGATCGTGATGCTTGAGAATGCGTCACGCGAAATGGCACTTAAGAATGACTATCTAAATACGCTACGCAAAAAAGGGGTATTGCTCAGCAATAGTTATGGGGTTGCGCATCCCTCAAAACTGAACTATATTGCCATCATTGCGGGTGATTTATTTGGCATTAATCACGATTCTGTGGAGTGGGCACAAGTGATAGGCGATTTTGCACCTGATCCACCACCAATTACGACGATTGTTGATTTGCTAGAGGCACAAGGGTATAGCTGGAAAGCGTATGTGGAGGAGCTAGAAGACTCGGATAAACCCGTCACAAATTTAACAAAACCTCCGTATCCCAAACCACCACCCGATCATGACATGTATGCGCGTAAGCATGTACCATTTTTATCGTTCCCCTCGATCACAAACAACGCCGACCGTATGGCCTGTATTGTCAATGCGGACGAATTGGAAAAAGACCTAGCCGCAGGGACCTTTCCCCATTACAGCATGTACATCCCCAGTCTGGTGAATGATGGTCACAATTTGGCGACTGACACAAAGCGGTTTTCACCCTATGCGTCAGACCGCCATCTCAATATCGAGAACATTGCTACATTTTTACAAAACTTACTCGGTGATGATCCACTCACAAAATTCCCACCCGAAACACTCTTGGTCATTACGTTTGACGAAGCCTATCCATATCACGCTGGCTATGGTATTTATACGCTGTTGATTGGTGATATGCTTGAATCAGGTACAACACAGACCGAGGCGCACAATCACTACAGCACACTACGATCAATCGAAGAAAACTTTGGCATGGGGACGCTACACCGGAACGATGCCACCGCAAGACCTTGGTGGTTCCTTCGCACCTAATTCTATGCAGTACAATACGATATTTTGTCGAACAAACAACGACACAGCTATCCTTGTTTGTTCGACAGACAACCATTCCGTTATGCTGTATACTATCCACATTTATGCAATATACAATATCTTATCAACACAACAAGGAGTTTTATCATGAGTACCGGCACAGCAGTTCCCGCCTTCAAACGTCTTAGCGGAGATTCGATCAGACATCTCTCTCAACAAACATCGCTCCAATTTGACACCATGGCTGCCCATGAATCGGCACAAACACCAGCACCGGCACTCGGTCCTGCGGCATTAACCCATCAATTCTTCAGCGAATTGGAGGGAACTTGGGTAGGCAATAAGGGCTGGAATGTCATTGCTGTACCCTCACCCAAGTCAGTTCCGACAGATGAGGGCGATTTTCAACTTTTGGTTGCACCCTACATCGAAACCTTGACCTTTACCAACGCAGGCGCACCCGCCCCAAACCGAGGGGGTTCGCTTGATCAGTTTGTCTCTGCGCTTGAGTATCACCAACGTGTCAGCAATCGTGACACGAGTGAGTTGATGCATGTCGAGACAGGTATGTTCATGAATCTATCGGTTATTGTTGACAATAACAAAGAAGCCCAGCCGCTTCCGGAGTTCAACATTGCGCGCAGCGGCACAATCCCTCATGGCAATTCCATCATGCTCTTGGGGAAACCGCCAGAAATGCATCAAGGTGCCCCGACCATTCCGGACATATCGTCTGTACCAGCAAAGACAGGCGACAACACACCGGACGGATATACCGACCCTTATTTTCATGGACAACCCATCAATGCTGCCAACCCCAACGAGGTTCTGCGCAATGATTTGAACGACCAAATCAAGGATGGTCACGAAGTCCTGAATACCACACATGTCAATGTTGATTTCAGAAATCACGGAGGCATCACCAATATTCCTTTTGGGAATGAACGAGCCAAGACGGTCGGTATGGTCGCAGATTTCTGGCTCGAAAAGGTTCGCAATACCAACACAGGGCAAATCTTTAGCCAACTACAATATTCACAGAGTATTTTTATCCTCTTCCATCGTAAGTTTGTCAAGGATCAATCGGTAGAACAAAAACACAACTTGATCTTCTGGCCGCATGTGACAGTGAATACGTTGGTGAAACAATAAGCATTGTTTGTGCTTTGGTAGAGTGAGATACACTGAACTGACGACCTCACTAGACCTTAAAATTATCCTGATATTGTTGAAAAGCTGCATGGATTCATGAGTCCATGCAGCTTTTTTGCGTGTAGCTGATGGTGCAGTTAAGGATTTATCGTTTTGTCGAACAAACAATGATAATATAATCATACTTTGTTCGACAAGATTATCATACTTTGTTCGACAGACAGGATGCAGTCGAGGCGGTATACTGATGTCATCACTTAAGGCTAATCCACAAAAATAATTACCCGCGTAGTAGGCATTCTCTAATGCCGGTGTTCTCGTGTACGACCCGCAATAGAGATTACACGCAGTAGAAATTAGTCTGACCAATTTTCTCGTTTTGGTCCGCTTGCGTGTGAGAAGGT
>JBCCFC010000674.1:0-7465 GCA_039029935.1 Chloroflexota bacterium | reverse complement strand
TTAAACTCTCCTTTTAAAGGTTGTGCAGGTTGCAAGGTTGCAAGGTTGCAGGTTGCAAGGTTGAAGAGTTGAAAGATAGATAACTTATCATTCATCTTTTTCCATCTCCTCATCTCCTCATCTCCCCGTCTCCCTCTCTATCCATCCCAGGTAAGAATTATGAGAAAAGAATACGATTAACCGCACCTTCCAATATATCCCAAAAGCTTTGATTACCGCCCTTGACTTCTGGTTGCACAACCTGTAACCCTTCATGCACAATGGTCAATTCTTCGACCGCAAAGCCATTGGTTTCTGCACTTAACGTCGGTCCTGTAATTTTAGAGGGCCATGCATTTCTGGCCTGCCACACAAAGGCTGGCTGATAGTCACGGCTAAACATGGTAATGGTCAGGGTGGATCGTGGGTCTTTCCAGCCTGTATTCACCATCTCACGCCATGCCCAAAAGTCCGTGTCGGTGGTCAAGCCACGTTTGAGCGTAATCGGACCCCATGTTGGGCGTCCAGGGATCATAAAGAGCAGCGGCTGTCCACCCAAATAGAAACCATTGTTGACCGTTTTGTATTCAATCACACCGCTCTCTGAGCCAATGCCCGACACCTCGGTAAAGAACCCAACCCCATCCAGATAGCTGCCTTGCAATTCAACGGCAAAATTAAAACTAAGAAACGGGTCCCATTCACGGACACTAGATTCTGTTGTTGTGCCGTCTGTTCCTCCAGCCATATGGTTCTTTCAAGTCCTTCAATAAATGATTCAACACAAGACGATAGAGAAAATCTGTTAGACAGCCATGCCATATTGCCACTATTGCCCAACAGATTTTCTGACTATCGTCTATGTAAGAGACGCAAGATGTGAAAAAAATCTCGCTCAACTTACGCCAATTACCTAATATACGGATTACGCCGCATCTCCAGCACCAGCACCAGGACCAACGCCTGCAGCCATATTGCCTGTATCTGTTGCAGAACCTGTAAGCACCAACGGTTGTCCAAACAATCCATCTGGCTGATCGATCTTCATGCCCTCATGTTGGATGGTGATTTCCTCGACGGCAAAGTCATTGCTGTCTGCCGACAGGTTTGCGCCTGTAATTTTAGACGGCCAAGCATTGCTAATCGTCCACGTGAGTGCGTTGTTATACGCACGATCATACATCGTAACGATCATCTCGCAACGCGCATTATCAATATCGCCCAACAATACTTGCTCGCGCCATTCCCAAAAAGCCGTATTTCCTGTGACACCGCGCTTCAGTGTCAACTCACCCCATTCAATACGACCGGGCAGCTTGAACAACACTTCGCGACCATCCAAAACCGTTTTGTAATCTACGGCCGGATTCTCTGAACCGATCCCTGAGAATTCTGTAAAATATCCCAGAACACTACTGATATTATCGTTGTCCGCTTGCACCTGAAACGTAAATCCTAAAAGCGGATCACCATCATATCCTGTACCCGTTCTGACTGTAGCCATTCGTATACTCCTTACTTTTATTTATAATTGATTCTTATTCACCACCAGCCGCAGACCACTGGCTGATGCGGAAAATGATGAACTCCGCTGGCTTGACCGGTGCAATACCGATCTCTGCAACTAGGCGACCCAAGTCAATCGACTCCGCTGTATTCAGTTCCGCATCACACTTGACAAAGAATGCCTGTGATGGTGAATCACCAAAGAGTGCACCTGAACTATAGACCACGCTGAGGAAGTTGTTGATGTCCCGTTGGACACGCGCCCACAAGCGGGTATCGTTTGGCTCAAAGACAGCCCACATGGTGCCACGCTCAATCGACGACTCGATAAAGTTGAAGAGACGACGAACGTTGATGTAACGCCACAGTGGGTCGCTGCTCAATGTGCGTGCGCCCCAAATGCGATAGCCCAAGCCAGGAAACGCACGGAGACAGTTTACACCAATGGGGTTGAGGATATCCTGCTCACCCTTGGTGATGTTCATCGTAAAGTTGAGCGCACCACGGATGATCTCGTTGGCAGGTGCTTTATGGACACCACGAGTTGAGTCACTACGTGCCCACACGCCAGCAATGTGGCCGGATGGTGGCAGATTCATAGGTCGATTGGTGGATGGGTCCATGACCTCAATCCAAGGATAGTAGAGTGCGGCATAGCTGGTGTCATAGCCCGCCGTATCCTGACGCCATTCACGAATATCCATTGGGTTCATGTCCGGTGGTGAGTCCAAGATGACCACACGGTCGCCCATGGCTTCACAGTGGTTAATCAACATTGTCTGCACAGCCTTGACCATGGTCAGGTCTAGCTTCTGACCTGGCATAGTGTTCATCAAATCTGGCACCACTAAAATGTTGATGTCATCATACTGTGCCAAGCCTTCTACACCTGTGCGAGCCAATACTTCACCTTGGAAGTCCGAATAGGTCGCTGGCTCAATTAGTCGTTTCTGAATGTTGAGTGACTGCTCTTGGGTGCGTGGCGAAATCTGCGTCAATGATGCGCCATCTTCTGGGATGATCAAATCTACAAAGCGAGATGGGCGGTTGTTGCGGAAGACGACACGTACTTCCTTTGTGCCTGCCTCTGTTTCCACTTCGGTCAAGGTCACATCGCGCAGTACTTCCTGTGGTGTCCAGCCACCACTGATGCCTTGGCGCTCCACTGTCATGTTAAAGACTGGCGATGAACCATTGCTGCTTGCACTCGTACTCGCTGCTGTTGAGGCCGCACCATCGCCACCAGCCGCACCGCCGCCGCCAGCCGCTGGCGCACTACTGCTTGCACCGCTACCGTTGTTTTCTACCTTGACACGGTATTTCAGGCCATCAAAACCCGCTTCGCGTGCCTGAACAATCAAATGTGGCTTACCATCACTACCCAACAGCCCAGCCTGTGCGCTTGGGATGGTTTTAACGCTAACGATATAACAGCGTGCGCCACCATTTTGGAAAAAGCCATAAACAGCATGGGGTAGATATGCACCCTGCACAAGACCACCAAACCGTTCCGCATACTGGGTCCAGTTTGTGATGTATTGTGGCTTGTTGACAATATCTTCGGTGACGGTCTCGCCATCAATGGTGCGGGTCAGTTGTGCCTTCTCGGTAAATCCGACAAAACAGGCCACAGACGTACCCACACCCTCTATCGGACGCGGCCCCGTGTTCACCTCTTCTACATACACACCTGGCGATAAATATTCGGCCATTCGTGAACTCCTCGTTTTTAATTTCTATAGTTTATATAAGTAATCTTAAGATAAGTTGAAATCATAATCAGAATAGGGCGAGGGAACCTCAATTTCATGTATAAATTCGCTCCCATCAGCCGTGATAAGCAGCGTATAAATCCCCTCGCGCATATGCTGGATCACATATTGACCCAACGAATTGACAGCGACATCCAAAGCGATTTCTTCGACCATTACCTGAATCTGTTCATAATTTTCAGCACCAACAAGTGTTCCAGACACGGTAAAGAACTGGCTCGTGCTGATGGTATTACCGTTAATGGTGCTAAATGGATCAGTTGCACTGGTTGAAATATCGAGTGAGCGGACCAGTGGCACAATCAGTTCTTCGTATGGATTGATGGAAATCGTGGCAATCAAGTCCACCGAGGGGCGGATTTCATTATCCATGACCGTCCACATATCACGTGGGTTAATCTTGGTTTCGTATTGGGCAACCATAAACTGAACGCCTGTCTCAGTATATTCAGGCAAATAGGTACTGAGCAAATCGTCGGGCATCTGCCGCTCACGCACAAGCACAGCCATGATGCGTGACAGAATGCGGTGTTCATCGGATGGCTCGTTGGCCCAAGCCGTGATCACATAATGGATATTAAACGCTACCGGTCGCATCGAAACTGATGCATGGCTGGTTCCATAATATTCAGTATTGTAGATTGGATTCAATCCACGCAGACTCGCATTCTCACGAATATCATGCATAAAGATATTGATCGATGGACGACTCAACCGTGAAGACCAGCTCCGTGTGGGCTGTTCAAAGCTGATATCGACCTCTTGGTTTGTGATGGGGATACCTTGAACAAATAATTGCTCTAGTGCATCATCTAATTGATCAATCATAATGATTTAGTCATGAATCTGCGAACCTGCACAAAACTATGTTTGTGTAGGTTTGATACGGCTGTTTGAATATAGCTGTCTGAATATGGTTGTTGGAATCTATAAAATGATTTGGTTGTGTTGATTGCGATGACAGTGCGTTGTTGTCAAGCCCAACGACTGTACGCTCATCAGCAGTTGGTTTGGACGCAAAGCTGAGGATGTTTATTTAAATAAACAATGTAGCCATGACCCATAGCGCAACACATTTCATTACAATTCCCTAAACTTTATTTTTACATAGGTAAGCGTATAAAAATTCATCAAACTTGTCAAATTCCAAAAATGCTTAAAATTTACTCCTAATAGACACCATTCTCTTTTTCTGCCTGTAGTATATGGTAGACCGCGCTTCACACGCGCTTCACAAATTTTATTTTGTAGTTGTGTTTTACAATCTACATACAACCATTGCAGAAAATAGGCAACGATAGATTACCAAAAATATCTATACCCTAAAAGAGGACAATCTACGCAAGAAAAATACGATCAGGTTAATCCACTAACGTGTTGGGTTGTCTATATAAAATGAAGATTGCTGAACACGTTTGTTCTCTGAGTGACACAAACTTTCTGAATGTAAAATCTTTGTAAAAACTTTACCGAATACTGCCTAACTTAGGTACATGGCAACAATCCAGATAAATGGTAGCACAAATAGAATACTATCTAAGCGGTCTAGGACACCTCCATGTCCAGGAAAGATTGCGCCTGTATCCTTGGCTTGGGCTTGCCGTTTGAGAACGCTGACGGCTAAGTCGCCAAATAGGGCAAAAATGCCGCCAATAAACCCAACAGAGAACCCCATCCAGATTGACAGAGGCACTGGTGTGATCCACGTAACAAATGCCCCCATGCAGGCTCCGCCAATCCATCCACCGACAGAGCCTTCCCAAGTCTTATTGGGGCTGATGCGAGGCCATAGGCGATGTTTGCCCAGAAAGCTCCCGACAAAATAGGCGGTTGTGTCATTCATCCATGCAACCAGTAGGACAAGTATCAACCACCAAAATCCATGTGGGAGCGCTGCTAAAATCATGGCACGTCCCAAAATAAACCCAATATAGAGGACACCTGTGGTCGCTGAAAACCAGAATAGACTGGCTGCTTGTGGCTGAAAAAGGGCATAGATCAAAGTCGTCAAGAGCAAACCAACGATGAGCAATTCAAGTGGAATAATGTTTGGTTGCCAACTTTGTACAATAAAGAGAGATATCCACAAGAGTACAAGTGCATAAAAATGCCATGTATGTGATTGATTTTTTTTATCTATTGCTGAGTCAGGTACAGGGTGAGACATTGGGTGAGGCATTGGGTGAGATACAGTAGTGGTTTCCGGTAGTGGAGATGTACTATGCAGAATAAGCGTACAGTATTCATACCCCGCGACAAGCCCAACAGTGAGCGCAAATAGCAGCGTCCAAACCCCGCCCATCCACAAAGGCAGTAGGACAAAAGGGATTGCGCTGAGTCCAAAGATAATACGTGTGATCACAATGCCTACAACAAACACACATGTTTATGAGTCGAGGACACGGCCAAAACGGCGTTCACGACCATTGTAAACCAGCAGTGCCTTGTGCAGTTCATCCTCATCAAAATCCGGCCAATAGGTCGGTGTAGAGTAATACTCGGCATAGGCAGCCTGCCAGATCAAAAAGTTGCTTAAACGCCATTCTCCACCCGTGCGCACAATCAGGTCTGGGTCTGGCAAACCGTTGGTATAGAGATAATTTGACAGTTGTTGTTCGGTCAGTTCTTCTGGTGCTATCCCATCGGCTAAGGCTTTGCGCATGGCATCCAAAATTTCCAAACGACCACCATAGTTAAAGGCAACGTTGAGCGTAATGCGTGTGTTATCCTTGGTGTAATCCACCGCATGTGAAATCTGTTTTTGTAGATTCTTCTCAATCTCATCGAGCCGCCCACTGTGCAAAATTTTTACTCCATTTTTGTGAAGATCGTTGAGTTGCCGGTTGATGGTTATACCGAGCAACCGCATCAATCCATTGACCTCATCCGGTGGACGATGCCAATTTTCTGTGGAAAAGGCATAAATCGTGAGCACCTTGACGCCATAGCGAACACAGCTCTCCAATATTGGACGGATATTATCAACCCCTGCCTGGTGTCCCGCGATGCGCGGCATCCCCCGAGAGGTTGCCCAGCGCCCATTGCCATCCATAATAAGGCCAATATGCTCGGGGATTTTGGACAATTCAAATTGTCTAGCGGCTACTTGATTTGTTTTTGTATTGTTGTCGAGCATATACGTTTTATGTGTGTGTCTTATCACCTTGTCAATTAAATTTTTGGTTATTGCCATTTCTGCGAAGGTAGGAATCCACTCTGGTACAACGCTCAATCCCTACCTTTGCAGGAATGACTCTGCTGCAAAAAGGTCAAAACCACCCAAAAGTCCGACTTCTTACTAGTGGTAGAAATCATCAAATTCTATAGAAGTCGGACTTTTTTCAGCAGAGTCAGGAATGACCAAAACACCCAATTATCTAGTTGACATGTACTTAGAAATAAATTACTTTGGCTAAGAAAGTATCGAGGCCACCAGGTCGGTCAAATGGACCAACCTAGCATACCGCATACCTAAATCGTCATGATTTCCTTCTCTTTGGCCTTGGCAAGTTCTTCCAACTTTTTAATATGATCGTCTGTCTTTTCTTGCACTTGTTCCTGTGCATTACGGGACTCATCTTCAGAGATCATCTTTTCTTTTTCCATGTCTCGGATATCGCTGATAGCCTCACGCCGTACATTACGAATGGATACACGTCCATCCTCTGTCTTTTTTGAAACATCTTTGGTTAATGACCGACGAGTTTCTTCGGTTAAAGACGGAATACTCAAGTAGATTTGACCATCTTTATCGGTTGGGTTTAACCCAAGATTGGCTTGATTAATGCCTTTGCGAACATCAGGAATATTGCTTGGATCAAATGGCTTAATCAGCAAAGTGTTGGCATCCGGTGCACTAATCGATGCAATTTGATAGAGAGGAGTGGGTGTGCCGTAATATTGCACTTTCACGTCTTCAATCAGCGATGGTGTTGCACGCCCCGTTCTTATGGACTTCATATTGTATTCAAATGATTCAAGTGCCTTTGACATACGTTCATCCACATCTAGCATAATTTCATCAAGCATAAGATTTACTCCCCTATCTATCGTTATTACTACAATTGAACCTTGCGCATTTTGTTGATCACAATTTTCTTCAGGACAGTATCGCAGGTTGGCTACCTGCGTTACAGATAACCAATCTGTGTTACTGGTATTCAGGACGGTATCGCAGGTTGGCTACCTGCATCACAGATAACCAATCT
>JBCCFC010000673.1:0-7469 GCA_039029935.1 Chloroflexota bacterium | reverse complement strand
TGTTAAATAGGCTTGTCATGTCTAGAACACCTTCACGTTTCCGCTACCCTTAATTCTAGACCACAGAGCGACCGACTGGAACCACATCTATCGGTGTGCTCACCTATCTAACTGCTGCTACCATGTAGCCCTCTGTTAGTTCCTTGTCCATGGATAAAACACCATTGATTTAGGAACTATTGCCTGACAGAGCGATTCTTTCGGTTAACGCCCGAATGCAATCATTATAACAATAGTCAGCATTTACGCCAATCACTCTACACTATCACACTATCACACTATCACACTATCACACCATCACACCATCAACCCTCTCGCTCATACACCGTCCTCCCCCCTATCACAGTGCGCAACACCTGAATATCCTTGATCTCCATCGGGTCCACCGCCAGCATATCGCGATCTATCACCACAAAATCGGCCAGCTTCCCCACTTCAAGGCTCCCCTTGATGTCCTCCTCAAAGCTACACATGGCGGCGTGGGTTGTGAAGGTGACGAGGGCTTCATAGGCCGAAATGCACTCCTCTGGCCCAAGAATTTCGCCATTGCGCGTCTCACGGTTGACACAGGTATGCATGGTACGCCAAGGCTCAAAGGGCGTGATGGGATAGTCGGAATGGACGCTAAAGATCATGCCTTCCTTGAGCGATGATTGCAGCGGTTCCATACGCGCAGCACGCTCTGGACCGAGGAAAATAGCTTTGTGGCGGTCGCCCCAGAAGTAGATGTGGTTGATGAAGTAGCTCGGAATCGCCCCCAACTTGGTGATGCGCTCAATCTGGTCTTGGTTCGCCATCTGCGCATGGATCAACATATGGCGATGGTCCTCGCGATGATACTCGGCCTGCGCCTTCTCCATCGCCTCCAACACGGATTCGATGGCACGGTCTCCATTACAGTGGACAACGATATGGTCGTTGTTCTTGTGATGATAGGCGATCTTCTCGTTAAACTCTTCCTGTGGATAGATGAACTCGCCTTTCCAACCAGGGCGTGTGTGGTAGTCATCAATCAACGCCCCTGTAAATCCCTGAATCGAGCCATCTTGGAAGAACTTGACCCCCCCAAGTTTGTAGTAATTTGAGCCTGTGCCTTTGGCAACACCCAGTGCATCATACCTGTTATAGGCTTCATCCACAATGGCCGTGTAGATGCGGATGTTGAGATCATTCTCCTGCTCCAGCTTGCGACAGGCATTGAACATCATGGCCCCATCCCCCATCATCCCTATCGCCGCATCATGTGTCCCCGTCAGCCCAACAGCGTTGTACTCGGCAATCTGCTGGCGCAACATCTCGGTAAACTCATCCTGTGTGGGCTGTGGCAGTAGTTTGCGCACAAGGAACGATGCCGTTTCGAGCAATAGACCACTCGGCTCGCCATCCTCCCGTTTGTCAATCGTGCCACCGGGTGGATTGGGTGTCTCCGCCGTGATACCCGCCAATTCCAATGCCTTGCTGTTGAGATAGCTCAAGTGACCGCTGACATGCGAGATAAAGATGGGATGGTCGGTCGAGATAGCGTCCAAGTCTTCATAGGTCATGTGGCGCATGTCGGCAATGGCCGTGTCGTCATAGCCATAGCCCTGCACCCATTCACCCGGCTCTTTCTCTTTGACGACCGCTTCGATGGCGTTCTGTACATCCTCAATCGTGCTGCATTTCACCGAGCTACAGTTGGCATAGCTGATCCAGACCGCACCAATCGAAATGTGGTTGTGCGACTCGATCAGCCCCGGAATCATCGTCTCGCCGCCGATATCAAAGACCTCGGCGTCATCACCGCCCCACTGCTGCACCTCGCTGTTGCTGCCCACCACCGTGAGCGTGTCTCCGCTGACCCCGATGGCCTCGGCATTGGGCGCATCTGGGTTCATGGTGATGACGTTGGCATTGATGTAAATTTGTTTTGTTGACATATGGTTTGTTCCTCTAATGGTTTGAAGAAACCACCGAATCAATTCGATGGCTAGTATAGAAAGTACACTAAGTTGTACTGGATTGTGTGTTTGCAGTTTCCGCAAGCAGACTTGTTTGCGGGTGGAATCGCCTTACCCGATGCTTGTTACATCCCCCATACGGTAATTGGTTGTCCATTGTGGGATTCACTACGCCGAAAAATCTTCTCTTTCCAAGGTTTTTCAGTGTTACGGTCAAAAATCACAAGATGCCCCTTATCCGTGCCACAACGGTCCATGTACTGCCATGTCTGTTCTAATCCCCTGTCGATCAGTCTTTGCAGGGTACCCTTCTTCTTGCCTCGAAAGACTTTGAGTTCAATGGCAATGCGTTGCGGTGGTTGACCTTTGACAGGCCAATGAATGAGCAAGTCGGTGCGTCCACGCCCCAGCCCATATTCGCGCGAAATCCTGCCACCACCGTTGACCACTCTTTGCAGGTATGCCTGCATGAGCAATTGAGGTCCTGCTTCCTTGTAGCGAAATCGTTCAAGCCAGATGTCTGAGTTTTCGCGGAAGAACTGCTGAAAGTCTTGCATCAACGTATCCATGTCAAGACGACCATCGACCTGGATGTAGTCGGCGGATTGCACTTTGCTGCCAAGATTGGCCTCGGTAATGATGATTAACTGTCGTGGAATAATCTCGCGGTAGATAGGGTTGGCAATTTGGGGGCTTCTGGCATCATCTAGCACAACCAAGCCTAAGTCAATCAGATAGTGTAGATCATCAATGAGCGCAGTTTGGTCAATTTCGTTCCCCTCAAGCATGGGCGCGATAACCCGCTGCACACGCGGCTCAAGCAGTTTATCGGCAAGCTGGTCCAAGTGCGTATCACGGCGGAGAATGAGCTGCTCCTTGGCCGCCTCTATGCGCTCTTCGGTAATGACGACTGTGCGGTCGCGCGCATCCCTCATCTTATAGGTTGCTTCCCGTGCTAGGGCATTCACCAGCCAAGGTTGCCCATTGGTCAAGTACCAGACCTGCTCCAACGCATCATCGGTAAAGCGTTGACCTGTTTCGTCTGTGTGTTGATGATAGAGGGAGAACACCTCATCGCGCGTAAAATTGCCCATGCGCAATGACTCTGTTTTGATGTTGAAGGCACTGCCACCTGTGATAATCTCCTTTTCACGACTTGAGTGGATACGATAGTCGCGAATATCACGCACACCGCAAAGGATAATGCTCTGTGGGAACCCCTCTGGGCGTCTGTCATATCCGGCACGCAATTGACGCAACACCGAAATCAGCGTATCACCAATCAACGCATCAATCTCATCAATGAACAACACCAAAGGCAGATTGCTCGACCACGACCATTGTGACAAAATGGCATTCAACGCGGAAAATGCACCATGTTGCTCAAACACATTTTTCCAATGTGTTTCAACAAAATTATCCTGTAGATGCTGTTGCGCACGGATAGATAGCTCACCAGCAATTGCCTCTATCGCACCATATACATTTTCGCGCGCTGCTTGCCCTGCTTCGACATTGATATACAGACAGCGCACTTCACCCTGTTTATTGAGATGGTCCATCAAGGCGCGCAAATAGCTTGTTTTACCAACCTGACGAGGAGCATGTAGAATAAAATATCGTCTATCCTCGATTAAGTCTTCAATTTCATCCAAATTAAACCGACTTAATGGTGGAATCATGTAATGCATATCAGGAATCATCGGTCCCGCTGTGTTAAATTTTCGTTCCATTATCATTCTCCTATTAGAGGCTACCAAACGCGATAGTTGCGATTCATTGTAGGGGGAATGTCAAATTTCAGCAAACATATGTCCATATAGTTGGTTTGACATACAATGAAGTTTATCCCTACGCATAGATTGGGCATTTTGCGGAATCGCCCTACAGAATGATGACGGCTCTCTTACTCTTCAGCCACAAAATGCCCCGCACCAACCTCACGCAGCGTTACCAACGCCGGATTGTCCCCCGCAGCCCGAATCGGACTGGGAATTTCACCCGTCAACATGGTGCGTTCTTTGCGCTGTTTGGGGTCGGCGATAGGCACGGCAGAGAGCAATTTTTGCGTGTATGAATGTTGTGGATTGTTAAAGATCGCTTGGCGTGGTCCTAGCTCGACAATCTGCCCCAGATACATGACGGCGACGCGGTGGCTGATGCGCTCAACGACGGCCATGTCATGCGAAATGAAGAGATAGGTGAGGCCAAGCTGTTGTTGCAGATCGAGCATCAAGTTGATGACCTGCGCTTGGATCGACACATCAAGTGCCGAGACCGCTTCATCAGCAATGATCAGCTCCGGGTTGAGGGCCAGGGCGCGGGCAATACAGATACGTTGCCGTTGACCACCAGAAAACTGATGTGGATACTGTTGCATATGTTCCGGCAATAGACCAACCTGCTCAAAAAGTTGTGCCACACGGTCTTTCACCTCCGTACGGTTGCCAACTTTGTGAACCTGCAACGGCTGTGCCACCGAATCACCGACACGGCGACGCGGGTCAAGACTAGCAAAGGGGTCTTGGAAGATCATCTGCATCTGGCGACGATAGGGCTGCATCTGCTTGCGTGACAGATTGGTGATGTCATCGCCCCGAATCAAAATTTGCCCCGCTGTCGGCTCGTGCAGCTTGATGATGACATTGGCAAGCGTCGATTTGCCACAGCCACTTTCACCGACCACGGCCAAGGTTTCGCTCGGCGCAATCTTGAGTGACACTGCCTCAACTGCATGAACATTGGCCCCACGCCCGACAGGGAAACGCTTGGTCAAGTCACGCACTTCAAGCAGCGGCGGGGCATCGTAGTCTGGCTCTTTCTGTGCGGCCACAACATCACTTGGCATCGACTCCAGTGCTTCATCAATCAACTGAAATTTGGCAGGGAGCGTCGTCTCGGCCATGCTGCCCAGCTTTGGCACGGCGTGGAGCAACGCCTTTGTGTAGTGTTCACTCGGTCGGTCAAAAATGTCATGCACGTCGCCCGACTCGACCAGCTTGGCCTGATTCATCACCAACGTGCGGTCAGCCACCTCCGCCACCACACCCATGTCATGGGTAATGATGATGACCGCTGTGTCGAGTTCCTGTTGGAGTTCACGCATTAGCCCCAAAATCTGCGCCTGAATCGTCACATCCAGCGCCGTGGTCGGCTCGTCAGCAATCAGAATCGACGGGTCACAGGAGAGCGCCATCGCAATCATGACACGCTGCCGCATCCCCCCCGAAAGCTGGTGGGGATACTCGTTGATACGCTTCTCAGCTTCGGGAATGCGCACCCGCCGCAGCATCTCTAATGCCTTGGTCTGGGCGTCACGCCGCGAAAGATTCTGGTGGAGCATGATGGTCTCCATGATCTGGTCGCCGACCGTATAGACCGGATTGAGGCTGGTCAGCGGCTCTTGGAAGATCATCGAGATGTTGTTGCCACGCACGCCACGCATAACGGGTTCAGGCTGTTGCACCAAGTCGATGACTTCACCGTCGCTCCGCCGAAACAAAATCTCGCCGTTGGTGATGCGCCCTTTTGAGCCGAGCGCCACCAAACGCATAATCGACATGGCCGTGACCGATTTACCAGAGCCAGATTCCCCAACAATGGCAAGCGTTTCGCCGTCGTAGAGGTCAAAGGAGAGGTTATCCACAGCCGTGAAACTGCCAAATTGGACGGTCAGGTTGCGTACCTGTAAGATTGGTGATGTGGTAGATGATGTCACGATGTCAATTCACCTCGAATTTGGTCTACTCGCTCCATAGATAAGTCTACAACAGCGGCTATATCGTCATCAGCAAACCCACGTTTGATCATTTCTTGGGCAGAGCGAATTTGTTGCGTAAGACGACCTTGTTCAACGCCTTCTTGTAACCCCTCTTCACGACTTCCCCTTAATGTTTCTTCCCAAACATATTCATCCTTAATCTCAGCCAATTCCTCTGGAGACACATTCTCTTCCTTAATTTCTTCGATAATATGTTGAAACAGAGCCGAATTTTTAAAACGGTCCTCATCAATCTTCTCGTCTAATGAATCTGTAATCAAAGCCATCCACTCTTTCACAGCCTTTGGCGTCTTGTCGTTCATTTTTTTTGGGTTCAGAAAAATAAGCTTGTGAGGCGCAATTTCAACCGTTTTGTTAAATTCATTCATGGCATTCATCAACATCTCTGCCCAGCTATATTCAATGCTTTTGTCACGCGGCGAGCTTGTTAGCACAACAATAGTATAGACAGCTTTTGGTGTTTGATATCCCTTGTAGCTTTTCACCTGCTCGATAATTGCCATAAGATGATAGAAAAGAAAACGGTGGAAAAAGTCACTCTGCTGAATCTCAATGATAATCCGTTGATCGGTGTCTTCGGCAAAGAGATCGTATTTGACCTTAACGTGACCAACAGCTTTAGGATACTCATATTCTGTATGAATTTGGGACACATTGACATCAATGCCCAATACATCTTTTACGAATGGCTTGAAAACCTTTGGTTGGCTAAATACACGTTTGAACGTGACACCAATACTGAGTGGTACAACCGAAATCATACTGCCCTCCTTAATTATCTCTCACGCAACTTAGGGTTAAAGGCGTCATTTAACCCATCACCAATCAGGCTAATGCTGAGTACCGTAATAAAAATCGCCGCACCAGGCATCGCCACGGACCACCACGAGTCGAGAATATAAGCGCGGTTATAGCCAATGATCGACCCCCAACTCATGACATTGGGATCGCCCAACCCTAGAAAGCTCAGTCCGGCTTCAAAGAGAATGGCGGCACCGATAACAAGCGTGGCCGAGACGATGATCGGCGGCAGTGCATTGGGCAGGATGATGCCCCAGATGATGGTGGCGTCGCTCGCTCCAATCGAGCGCACGGCGGCCACATATTCCAAGTTCTTGATGCGCAAAAACTCGGCACGGGTCAGGCGCGCAGTCTGCGGCCAACTGACCAGCCCGATGGCAATGGCGATGGTGGTCAGGGTGGGTGAGAAGAGGGCGACGACGACCATGGCAAAGAGCAGTGCGGGCAGCACTTGAAAGAACTCTGTGATCCGCATCAAAATCTCGTCCGCAATGCCGCCATAATAGCCCGCAATAGACCCCACCAGAATGCCGATGATGACGGTGATGGCCGCAGCCATTGCACCGACCAGCAGCGTGGCGTCCCCGCCGTCAATCAGCCCCGCCATTAAGTCGCGCCCCAAATAATCGGTCCCCAGCAACACCTTGTCAGACTCCCCAGGTGCTGTAAAGGGTGCCCAGACAATTTTAAACGGATCGACTGTGTAGACGAGTGGCCCCACCAACGCAACCAGCAAGACGATGATGAAGAGTATGAGGCCAAGGACCGCAGCTCTGTTGCGCACAAACATGCGCCACGCTTCTCGTGCGGGGCTATAGGTTAGGTCTAAATTTTGTGTTGTCGTTGTATCCATATTTGTAAAATTTTCTAAAAAAGTGTTAAATCCACATCTTGCTTGTTAAATTTGCAGGAAAATCCATATTCAACTTGTTGAATTTACAGGAAAG
>JBCCFC010000672.1:0-7473 GCA_039029935.1 Chloroflexota bacterium | reverse complement strand
GGCTTTGGGGGAATACGAAGTGGGTGTGATTAGTCTACAGTCGTCCGAGACGCTGACAGAGGACCAAGATGTATTAGACCTCTTCGTTGGTCGATTAAGAAAGTGGTTTAAACGTGATTTCCCGTTCATTCAAAAATGGGGTGAGATTTCGTCTCTTTTTACAAATGACTACTTCTCAAAACCTGTCGTTTTGGTCATTGATGAATTTGACTCATTGCACGATGAGTTCATCAATCGTTTTGCAAATGAATTCCGTGACATGTATCTATCACGCATCGATGCTGAACAGATGGAGACGGATGAAAATGATGTGCTGTTACATGGCTTGGCCTTGATTGGTGTGCGCAGTGTGTTGGGCATTGAGAATGTAAAAGGGTCACCCTTCAACATCCAACGGAGTGTCCATATCCCCAACTTGAGCAAAGACGAAGTGGTACAGATTTTTGCCGATTATCAGCATGAGAGTGAGCAGTCAATCGAGCCAGCCGTGATTGACCGTATTTATGATGAAATGAAAGGTCAGCCTGGACTGACCTGCTGGTTTGGCGAGATGTTGACCGAGGTCCATAACCGTCACGATGGCTCAATTACGCTGGATGATTTTGAGTATGTCTATTCGAGAGCCATCAACGTGGAACCCAACAACAACATCTTGAATATTGTCTCGAAGGCCAAACAAGAACGCTATACCCCCGTCATTTTGGAGATGTTCCAGGTTGGGTCTAAATTAACTTTTCGTTATGATGATCCCGTGACCAACTATTTGTACATGAATGGCGTGGTCAGTTATGAAGAGACGCACAACAAAATGGGTGTCTATCAACAATATCTAAAATTCCCAAATCCATTTACCCAAAAACGGCTCTTTAACTATTTTTCGCACCAACTCTTTAATAACCTAAAACGGCTCTATGATCCCCACATTGATGTATCCACCATCATGACCAATACACAGTTAAATATCCCCAATATCATTCGACTCTTTGAGCAATACCTAGACAAAAATCGGCACTGGCTTTTAAAAGATGCGCCGCGTCGCAAAACTGATGAACATATTTTTGAGGCGGTCTATCACTTTGCTCTCTATATGTATCTCGTGCAATTCCTGCGTGATGAAGGCTCGGTCATCCCTGAGTTTCCAACGGGGAATGGAAAAATTGATTTGGTGATTTCCTACGCAAACAGTACCTATCCGCTTGAGGTGAAGAGCTTTATCAACCGCCGAGAACACCAAGCATCCCTGCAACAGGCGGCGAACTATGGGCAGACGTTGAACTTGTCAGAGGCATGGTTGATTACCTTTATTGAGACGATGAATGATGAGCAGCGGGCTGAGTTGGAGGCAACATATCAGGATGCCACAACAGGTGTGACGGTGTATTCGGTGTTTGTGACAACGGGATGAAGAGTGGCTACGGTGGTAAGGTAAACTATGAACAGCTATGTGGGAAGTAAATTAATTTTGGTTGAGGGGTTGACGGGTTCGGGCAAGTCGATCATGGCGCATACGATTGCGCGTCAACTGGCACACAATGGCATCCCTGCCACGTGGGTCCACGAGGGCGAGTTGCCACACCCACTGGGCATCGAGGATGATCCGGGAGCAGAGGGATATGCTGTGTATATGCGCAGGCAATGGGCTACGTATGTAGAACACGTTGCGCAATCCAATCAGGTCAGTGTTGTCGAGGCTTGCCTCTTTAACAATGTGTTTGAGTGGCTGTTTGCACTAGATTGGGACAGGGAGGACATTCTTGGCTATGCGGATGAGATGCAAACGCTATTAGCACCGCTCAACCCGACGTTGGTCTATCTGGCGCAGGAAGATGTCGATGCCGCGCTTGTACGAAACTTTGACCGACGAGGGGTGGGATTCCGCGATTATGTCATTGACTATGCAACAGACACTGCAATTGCCAAACACCGTGGGTGGACAGGCTATGATGGTATGGCGAAGTTTTGGCGTGAATTTGTGTCCCTCACCGACGAACTCTATGAACGCTACCACATCCACAAGTGCAAAATTGATAACGCGGCTGGGCAGTGGCCTGACTATGATCGCCAAGTCATGGATTGTCTTGCACTACCCTTTGTTCCTGAGCCACGTCTATCTCAGTCAGAGGCGATAAAACTTGTCGGCTCGTACAAGGACCGCCAGAGCGATAAGGTCTTTACCGTCCTGTATGAGGATGGCAAATTGACCATCGATCTCTTTTTGGAGACAAGGACCACCCTTGTGCCGCGCCCAAATGGCATCTTTGAGACCGCAGGGTGGCATTTTGAAATCCGCTTTGAGTTAGATGCGGGTGATGAATCTACCGTGTTCATCATTGGTGGGCGAGACGTGGAGTATTTAACATTGGTTGGAACGGTTGCGGACAAGGTGCGTGCCTAATCACGATTTTATGGATGAACAGTCATTTGGCATTGTGGTGATTATCGCCATTGCCATTGTTGTGGGCATCGGGCTACTTAACGCGTTGTCGGCATTCTTGCAGGTGCGCAGACCACTCTCATGCTCACAGGCGGCATCGACCTGTCCGTGACTATGATTGCCACAGGATTGGCCTATGTCGCCGCCAACCAATCACCCAGCGGAGCCGCCATTGCCATCCTGCTTGGTATTGTTGTCGGGCTGGTAGCGGGCAGTGCCAATGGCGTCGGTGTTGCCATCTTCCGTGTCAATCCATTAATGTCGTCTATGGCGTGATTGTGTTGGCGTTGGCGTGGGGTATACACGGTTGTTGCGGGATCGGTGAGTTGTGTAATCACTGTGAATTAATCACAGTCTCAAGCAACTCAGAGAACGTTTTGCCCACAACCACCGGATTTTTACCAATATTTGTCCCCATAAACGCCGCCAATTCTAACTCTGGAATCCATCCAACATATGCCGCCGTACTAGGGTCCGCGCCACCATGCTCTGCCAGCCGATGCCCATCAATCTCAGCCAAAAACCAGCCAGTCGCAATCCCTACACCCAACGCATCCGAGACAGGTTGACCTGTATAATGAGATTGAGACTGCTCCACTGGTGCAACCATCGTGACCATTGTCTGCTTTGATTGTGGTGAGAGCAAAGTGGTGTCTGTCGCACTGGTCAACGCCACCAAAAAACGAGCCATATCATTAATGGATGAACACAATCCACCTACGGGTGTAAACCCACCAATATCTTTCATCTCGGCAGGGGCAGCGATCAGAGGCTCTTCAAAGGGTAGATAACAGGTGGCAATCGTGGCGGCATTGCCAATTTCCGGCCAGAAACCGCTCTTCGTCATACCTAATGGTGCGAAGATTTCATCGTGGATGTAGGCTGTGTACGCCTGCCCTGTGAGACGCTCCATCGCATGAGCCAACAGCGCAATACCCAGATTGGAATACACTACCTGTGCCCCTAGCGAAGTGAGCAACGCCACCTCTGACAGGCTATCAACAATCTCGTCAATCAAGGGGAACTGTATCTTACGCAAATTCTCCACCACGGGGGGGAATTCCTGCATGATGCTGACAAGTTCCGGCAATGGTGGCATCATGGGCAACCCTGATGTATGCGACACAAGCTGCTGGAGCGTCATTGGTGGATAGGCTGTGAGTTCTGGCAGATAGCGGTCTACGGTGTCATTCAATGCCAGTTGACCCCGCTCGTACAGTTGCATCAGCATGGTCGCCGTGAAAATTTTGGTCACAGACCCCACGTGATAGAGTGTATCGGCATCTGCCTTGCGCTTGGTCTCCAAATCCGCATAGCCATAACTTTCCTGCCAAATCACCTCGCCACCACGTACAACCACAGCCGAAACAGCCGGAAGTTCTTCGCTTTGTAATTGTTCAGCCCCCCCTGTCGGTTGTGCCTGTCGAAGCCGCCCCCCTTCGACAGGCTCAGGGGTCTGAATGGTTACTTCGCGTTCATAGGTTTTCCGGAGGATGGATGTTAGTAATTTATGTTTTGTAAAAGGTTTCATCTTAATTTTTCCTCAGAAAGTTTGAATTACATCTTCAACCCTTCAACTTTTCAACTCTTCAACTTCTTCCACTCTCCAATAAACATTCCGTTCACGCTTCATAAACCCATACTCAACCAAATGGCGGCGCAACGCCGCACAATCGCTGTGATATTTCTTCAACAGTTCGTTTAGCTCGAGTTCATGATACTGCACACCAAACTCAAACTTTTCCACAAGCCAGCGCAGCAACACCAGCTTTTTCTTTTCGCGCGAAGGGATGGCACGGATGGTGTCACCGTCGAGAATGCTCCGTAGCGTTTTCTCCTCCCACGTCTCCTCGACATCTTTGCTCACCAGCGATGCTAAGTTACCCTGTGAAAAGATGTCCTTGCTCATGCTGTGGAGGAAGGTCGTGTCAAGCGAGTAAATACGGACTGTCCCCTCCGCCTGCATTGTCACCAACCCCAGAGACTTCATCATTGAGAGGTGATGCGAGACGGTGGGTTCGGTCAGTTCGAGCAATTCAGCCAACTCACCGACACTGCGCTCTTGGCTTGCCAACAACCCCACAATGCGCAGGCGTGTTTCGTTGCCCAACGCCTTAAAGAATTGTAGGAGTTGGTTGAATTGATCCGCGGATTCATCTTGTGTTTGTTCATTTATTTTTGTCATAATTCTTATCCTATCTAGCTCTTTAGGAATGTCGATTTCATAACTTGCCCATTTCGGATGGACCCGCACGGGGCGTGCTGACTGAACGCGCAAGTTAAATCATTGTCATTCCTTGGCTGTAACATCTTGGCGCGTATGCCTACCAACAAACTGTACCCGTTCGGTTGGGCCAAAGCCGATATTCATACTCAAATCATAGTGTATTGTTGCATCGTCAAACTGGCAGGTAAGGGTACGGCAAAAAGGCGTTTCCACAAAACACACGTTTACCTGAAATGTATCTTCAGCAATCCATGCACCGATGGCGGCGATGGGCTGTGCTGCGTCTTGATGTAGTGTCGTCAACCCCTCATGCCAGTCATAATAGCCAAATGTAACCTGCTGCTGACCACGCGCATCTTGGATGGTCACTGTTCCTGCTTGTTTGCCAAAATGCCAAACCATCGTGTCCACAAGTGGTTCACCTCCCAACGGCTCCTGCATAGTGCGGTCAAAGTGATAGTTTTTTCCTGAAACGCTACTCATAATGGGGGAGGATGGTCTGCCTTCTGGTTTGGAGATGGCAAGCGATCCAAGTGCTTCTGCCAGCATATTTTGTGTTGATATAGTCTGTGTTGCTCTGTCTTCAGAAAGTGCATTTTCATGCATGGCGGACAGCAAATAGGTCCAAACATGATCCAAAATCATCTGGCCGTCTTTATGTCCACTTGTAACGACAAAGACAACATCCTGATCCGGCAACACGAGGCAGAATTGACCAAAGGCACCACTGGCATGATAGCCGTTGTGACGAGAGCACCAAAACTGGTAGCCATATCCCTGTTCCCAGTCGATATCATTGTTGAAGCTTTTAGACGCTACTTGACGGCTGGTCGCCTCCATTATCCACGCCTCTGGGAGTAGTTGCTGCGCTTGCCACATCCCCTTTTGTAAATAGAACTGTCCAAAGCGCGCCACATCTTCCGTTGTGAGGCTTAATTCCCACCCCCCGACATGAATTCCCCTTGGACATGATGTCCACGAACCTGGCCCTGCGCCCAACGTATCAAACAGTCGTCTCTGCAAATAGTCGAGCGTCGTCATCTTTGTAACCTGATGAACAATGGCCGACAGCATGTAGGATGCACCACTGTTATAACCAAAATGCGCACCAGGTGCATGGTCCACTGGCTCGGCGAGAAAGGCTTTGACCCAATTGCCATCGGTGCTGTCAAACAATGCCTCCAACGTGTCATTGCTGTGTCCTGTCACCAACGAGAGCAGGTGATGCACTTGCATGGCGGCAAGGTTTTTGCTTATCGTCGCTGGTACATCATCTGGAAAGAATGAAATCACGGGTGTATCGACCGTCAGCAGCCCGTCTGCAACCGCCAGCCCAATGGCCGTGCCAACAAAGCTCTTGCTCATGGAAAATAGCTCTTGTACGTGTTCTGGGCGATAAGGTGTTGCCCATGCTTCCGCTATCACATGCCCATGACGGAGAAGCATAAAACTATGGAGATGTAAGTTTTGCTTGGCGGCGTTGACAAAGGCAAGTATGCCAGTTGACGAGACGCCCTGAGATTCTGGTGTGCTACGTGGGAGTTGTCCCTTATTGCTCATGATACACTCCTCCTGATTTTTAGCTACTTAGGAATGAAGATTAAATAACATACCCATTTCGGTCAGACCCGCACGGGGGATTACACGCAGTAGAGCGACATGGGATTTCAATCCCATGCTGATAAGCGAAGCCTGCTAAAGCCAGGCTACACGAGTAGTGCGCTTCAGCGTACTTGCCATAACAGACACCGAATTCATTCGGTGGGCACTTTTTCTTATCATGTAGGTCGCCAATAAATTTGCTTTGTCCGTTTCAGATATCGTCTATCGACCAAGTATCGTCGCAACATTTCCTGTTTGTGATAGTGGCGCGACAAAATATAATTCACGTTCGATTCTGAATACTGCTTGCCGACTTCAAACGACTCTGCCAGCCATTGGAGAATAATTTCACGGTCATCAGGGTTGGTGGGAATCTGCTTCAGTCGCTTGCCCTTTGTGTACGCCTCCAGCACAAGTTCAGCCCGTGTTTTGGGTTTCAACACAACCATGTCATCCCCTTGGGGAACGACTGCAATTTCATTTGGATCAATACTTGTCGGCTCCACTGCATATTGTAGCTGCGCCAAAGTCGAAACTTCCAACTCATAGGCATCGCTATAGCCAAATCCCTGCGCCTGCTGCTTGACTAACCCAGCCTGCTCTAGCTTGTCGATATGATGGGCTACATCCGCACCCTGTAGCTGTAACACATCGGCCAACTGTGGGACGGTTTGCGCACCGTTGGCTAGCACCCCCAAAATTTTGAGCCGTTCTGGTTGACCCGCCGCCCGAAAAAATTTCATCAATGCCTGTGATTGTTCATCCACCGCTTGCTCACTTGTTATCATGATGAGGTCCTCCTAACCTGTCAATTATACTGCGTGAGGGCGTAGTTTGCGATGAGGACCTTCGAGAGGTGCGCACAAAATCTGTGTACCAGCAAAACTTGATATGCATCTCCCGAAGGTTCGGCTCAATCTATAAGTTCACATTATGCCATCGCGCCGTATATACTCTATTTAGATAGATTTCTATTTAGGTAATCTTCTATTTAGATGAAATTCTAAATAGAAGTCTATCTAAATTTTATCTATTTGTCAATACCCAAAATCAAAATTTCTCCAATTTACCCTCTTGACAAATTTATCCATGCAGGCTAAACTTAATTTTAGCTAAGGCTAAAAAATTTGTTATGATAGGGGAATGATATGAGTATCAAGATTGCAAGGCTTAATCAGCCAATCATAAAAGAAAGGCAGATACCCCAGCG